>CAYNPR010000113.1:0-5333 GCA_964399115.1 uncultured bacterium
AGGGGTGGTATTGTAAGTGGGAAATTCTTCGCTGACCTTCCAACGACCTTCCTCGATCCATCCATCAGGCACTACACCACCATCAAAATTTTCAAAAAACAACTGTTCACCGCGGGAACTCACGGCTAAAAAACAGATTAATACCTTTAGCCACTGTTTCATTGAACAGTCACCTCGGCAGAACGATCTCCCATCATTTCTACGGCATTGTCATTGTGATCAATTATTTCACAAGCCTCCAAATGATATCTTATGCTATCATTTCCCGGACCTGTAGGATTAAAAATCAAATCCGCCAAATGACCGGTCCCTTCCTGATCCAACTTTAGAGTATCAAGAAAGTAGGTGTATATATCAATTATATTCGTTCCATCGAACGAATAAGCAAATAAGGGAGTCGCCTGGCTGGTATCAGTAATTAACAAACCTGGATTTATGGTATCCAGCGCTAAAAACGAGTTTGGAAACTCAATTTGAAGATGAACGCCTGCAAATGATCCAATTGAGTCTGGGTTGAAAATAATAAAAGACTCAACAACTACGGAGTCCGAAATAGTTTTTGTTTGCGTCTTCGGATAGAAAACCAGTGATGGGGTATCTATCCCCAGTTCTTCGTTTGCTTCATAGTCTAAGGGGTTGTCGAATTCCTTATCATGAATAGTACAAGAACCAAAAAACAGCCAAATGGAAAAAACGAAAAGAAGTCTGCATTGAAACTTCATGAATCACCCAGAATTTTTTGATGAAGGATCCCATTTTTTGTAAATATTCTTGTACGGTCTTGGTCCTAAAAACCATGCATGAATACTATTAGCGATCCACCCCGCTCCAGTCATACCGGCAAAGATTACAATAAGATTATTATACTTAACATGATTGTCCCAATCACTTTCAGCGAGTGTCTTATATTTGGCAATTTCTTTTTCATCAACGCTGGTTTCATACAAATTCGAATTGGAAAGATAACTTTGAGAGGCTTCGCTGTAACTCAAAAAGCTGGAGATTGTTGCAAGGGCAAGAAAAGATTCCGCACCTGCCCATATCCCCCCTGAAAGCTTATTACCAGAATAAACCTGACCCCAACCGGGCACCGTTAGACTTCTCAACATAGCTCCTAAGGGGTTTTTATCATAGGCGATATCTTCCTGATCAAGATAAAGAATGGATTCCCGCATATTTTGCCAATCCAATCTTACGTTTCCTATAATTTCGCCAATCCACATCTTTAGTTCATTGGTTGGACTATCCTCGTAGTGGTTTAAATCCAACTTTCTTCTATGAATAAGGCCGCCGGATCGTGTTTTGTATAGTTGCCCTTCCAGATAAAATCGACCTTCAACCTTGTTGAATTGATTGAAAAGAATATAATTCACACCATATTTTTCTCCCAATTCCTTAACAAAGTCCATCTGACTGGCAGCAGGATTTTCCATTTGATCCAAATCAATGACCAACTGTTCCATCGGCATTTCAAACTCAAAGGATAATCCGGAAAAATTTTCCATTAGAGTTGAATCGGCGATCGGAATCCCCTGGTTAAACTGATTCAATACAAGAAATGTTGGGTCCAACTCGTCACTAAACAGAACACCAAGTAAAAACATCCATAGGGGAAAAATAAAATATATTCTCATTATTCCTTGGAAATGGGTTTATTTAAGAAATAATTAAACGTCTTGGGTTCATCGATGATAATCGTCTGCTCATCAATGACTTCGCCTAGTTTAAACACTCTAAGAAAATGTTCACCTGCCTCCAATTGCAAACGGATTATTTTGTCTTCCCAACGATGTATGTCATTTAATTCAAAAATCAATCCATTTTGGTCCGTCTTGAATTGTATTTTATAAATAGGATTTAGAAAAAAATCAAGTTTTACGGTCTCTGCCGGATTAACCAAGAGATCGTAGGTCAATGGTGCATATCCTTCTTTGATAATTTTAAACTGATGCTCACCTATCGAGATCTTCCCACTGTTGATTGGTGTCTTTCCTAGCGATTGTCCATCTAAAAAGATCTCTACGCGTTTGGGAATTGTATTGACCAATAATCTCACTTGAGCAAAAATGCAGGAAAATGCAAAAATCGTAAGAAGAATACTTTTATAAAGGATCTTCATCTTTTGTCCCTTTATAAACTTTTGCACCTCTTGTAAAAATGTTATTGAACTGCAAAAGTTTTAAATCACTTCTGTAAACCCATCCATCGAACAGAACATTCTTTTTTCCATCCAGTTCAACTTCAATCGTACCATAGTATTCACCGGGCGTGACCCGTTTCACTGAAATTGTTTCTCCCTCTTCAAGAAGAAACAAAGTTCTTGATCCAATGTCAGGATTTTCTCGAAAGTGAACATTTGATTTATTAGCCAGATACAATGGCTCCTTGAGTGCTTTACTTGGTCCGATGCCAATTTCTTTCGTTAATACTCTTGAGCGCGATAAATCCAATTTTTCCTTAAAAAGTTTAAAAACTAAATTGTGGCCAGCCACAAGCTGAAGATTCTCATCCTCTTTGTAATCTCCAGGAATAGTCAGTTTATATTTTCCGTTTTTATCCGTTTTTGTTTCCTTAATGAGCTGACCATATTTTCGGATAGACACGTCGATACCAACTAGCGTACTATCGTTCCTATTAAGAAAAACATTACCGTTAACGACCAGAGGCCAAGGCTTGATTTTCAGTGGAGGTAATATTATGGCCCCATAGGTTATCCCTTTAAAAGGAATCATGTAGATTCTATAGTTCGGATCCAAAGGAGTGATTTTAATATAATTGGACGCCTGGTCAACATCCAAAACACCCTGTGGAAGATAAGCAATGAAATTATCCGTCGCAGGCTGTAAAATGGAGATCATGGGTCGGATTGTATCTCCCCTGGAAAATACTTGAAATGAAATGGTTCCTGGTTTATCTCTAGGATAATCCAGTGGCAGTTGAATCTTTATTTCACCATATTCATAAGTTACGGAAATCAATGGTTGTCTATGGTTGTAGATAATCTCCGGGTATTCGGGCGCCTTGATTGCTGCACAGCCGGATAGGAACCATGAGCACAGGATACTCGCTCCAAGAAAGAATGTTCGGAGAATTAATTGATTCTGCATATGCTAGAATTTATATAAGGAAAACGTTTTTGTCAGTTGATCAATTAAAATGAATATTGAAAGACTTTTTTCAAATATACAGGTAGTCAAATTTACCCTTTGCTCCAAATTTTGGGGTGCTAGTCTCACAACCAAGATTCCATATCAAAGATATCGGGTTACAAAACGGATAATCTTTTTCCTTAGGCTCGTGTAGGGTGGAAAGATAAGCCACACCAAACTTGTTTTTCCATTTCTAAGCATAGCCCTTTCATTGCAAAAGGATTTGAACCCTTCGAAACCATGAGACCTGCCAAACCCACTTGTATTGACTCCGCCAAACGGAAGATTCAAGTTTAGAAAGTGTGTTTTCACTTCATTGATCACCATCCCACCTGATGAAGTATTATCGATCATGCGATTGATGTTTTTTCTTGAGTTTGAAAACAAATAAAGCGCCAATGGCTTTGGTTTTGAATTGATTATATCCAAGCAATCATCCAGTTTGTCAAATGGTGTTACAGGAAGCAAGGGTCCAAAAATTTCTTCTTTCATAATTTTCATTTCTTGCGTGACATTATCCAAAATCGTTGGTTCAATAAAATTTGATTCCTTATTCTTTCCACCACCGTGAACAATCGTTGCACCTTGTTTAACCGCGGACGTCAACAAATCATTCAAGCGATCCCAATGGCCTTCATTGACAACATGGGTTAAGTTTGGAGAAGACTCCTTTTCATCAAAAGTGTCACCGAACACTTCATCGATCCTTTTCGAGAGCTTTTCAAGGAATTCCTCCTTTCTGCTACTATGAATCAATAAATAATCCGGAGCAATGCAGGATTGTCCCAGATTCAGGCATTTCCCCCAGGCAATCTTTTTCACCGCCAAATTAACGTCTGCCGTTTCATCCAAGATTGTTGGTGATTTTCCACCCAATTCCAATGTAATGGATGAAAGATGTTTTGCCGCAGCGGACATTACAATTTTACCGACTGCTGGACTACCCGTGAAAAAAATATGATGAAATGGAAGTCCCAAAAGCAATTTCGCGACTTCCGCATCCCCAAGACATACGGCCACCTCTTCCGGTTGAAAAAGATCATCTACCATTTTCTTGACCAATGAACTTACGTTTGGCGCCATCTCTGATGGCTTCAGGATTACACGATTTCCAGCAGCCAACGCTGAAACCAATGGACCAACGCTTAAATTGAAAGGGAAATTCCAAGGTGCAATAATCAGAACAACACCTTTGGGCTCATAATGAATCCAGGACCGGGCCGGTATCAGCGAAAGAGTGGAAATACCAACATGTACTGGTTTTGTCCAATTCGTCAGACGTTTTTTGGCCAACTTGATTTCGGACAATACATACCATATTTCTCCAAGTTCAACTTCGGATTCCGGTTTTCTTAAATCGTCGTAGTGGGCATCAATAATGGCTTGCCGGTTTGTTTTGATCCAATCCTCCATATTTGAAAGTTTCTTTAATCGTTCCTTAACCAAAATTGGACTATGATTGGACAATTGTCGATGGAAAATATCGGTTACATGTTCATTGTGACTCATTTTTTAATACCAGTTTAAACAAAAAATACATGAGTATTTAAAAAAATGGAACAGTTGGTTTTTTGAAGGCATTACAAAAGGCAAGATTGGCAAGTCCCCATTTCATATTAAAAACCCCACATCTTTTTATATTCTCCTTATTTTTACGGGGACTTTCTTTATTCATCTGTTCCTGTTTCTCTTCCCGTCATCCAATTAAATTCCCACCCATTTCATCATGGTTGAACAGGAAAATATTCTTCTCGAAAAAGTTAAACAATCCGATAAAGATGCTTTTCACCAGCTCTTTACTCATTTTCATGATATACTTTTTCGATTCATCGTTTATCGGGTTCATGATCCGGATCTCGCTGAAGACATAACCCAAGACACATTCCTACGGGTCTGGAAGACACGGGATAAAATTCAGCCGGAAAAATCCTTTTTCTCCCTGATCGCAAGAATCGGTACCAATTTATGCTACGATCATTTTCGACATATGAACGTGCGAAGACGCCACGAGGATTCGATCCCGGAGTTCGGTAGATCGCATTTTGATGAACCTGAAACCATGAATCAATTGACTGAGTTAGAAAATGAAATCCAGAAAATCGTAAATCAAAAATTGCCTGATAAATGCAGAACTATTTTCATTTTAAGTCGTATTGAAGGCAAATCGAACCCGGAAATTGCAGA
>CAYNPR010000114.1:0-5277 GCA_964399115.1 uncultured bacterium
ACCCGTCGTTGGATTTTGTGGAGACTCCGGTCTTCTACGATACGACGGCACCAACGGGAGCGTTGACTTTTAGTCATCTTTACGTGAGTGAAGATTCATTAGTCGTTATTACGGCAAATTTCAATGAACGTATTTCTCCAACGCCGCAAATCGAAATTGATTATAAAGGTGAGAATGACGATGTTTCAGCTACAAATATGGAAATGGCTCCTGATGATTCCACCGAGTGGTTCTATACGGCTACAATTCCGGGAGGGATGAACAACCAAGGAAATGTGGGCTTTTCCATATCGGCAATGGATTTGTCAACGAATGAATTGGATTTGTTGACCATCATCGATTCGTTATATGTAGACAATACAATAGCGACCGCTACCCTGTCCTATTCAAATCTTACTCAGTCGGACATAGGTGATTATGGTCATGATGGTGATACGATAAGAGTTACCGTAACGATGAATGAACCTATCCTCAGTGACCCAGCGCCGAAATTGAATTTAGCTTATTTAGGTCTATTTGTGAATACAGCGGGAGACACTATTTCCGGTGATACTGTTTCAGTTAATACCGATTCTACATCCAGCAACGATTCCGTGTGGGTTTTTGATCACGTTTTGCATGATGGCGCCGATAATTGGGTGTTTAATGACGGTACGCTTCAGGCTACGTTGACGGCGAAGGATCGATCGGGGAATTTTGTGAATGCTTATATTAATAACACGTCGTTCCAAGTGGATAATACGCACCCTGACACATTCTCGGTAGGCGAGGTAATAACGTATGGTTTAAATCCTGTACAAGGTTGGATTAACGGTATGACCGATACCATTGAAGTAAAAGTTCCATTAACCAGTTTTCTGGATGATCCATCGCTTGATCAAGGGGAATTAAGAATCCAAATCCAAAATTTGACCAGGGATACCACCTGGAACGTCATTCTTCCAAATGATACTATTAATGAAGGAGGTGGCATTGTTGGATTTTTCCGCACAATGCCCCAAATAGATAGTGTCATGGTTCCTGGCACGGACCTTATTTTGGGAGATTCATTAAAGATCAGCGCCAAAATTATAGACCATTATGGAAATTCAACTTTTGATTCTTCAAGTGAACAGATAGTGATTTATGATCCTAATCCACCAATCAAAGGGAGTGGAATCGGCGGAAGTTTCTTTAATAATGATACAATATTTTCCAGCGATATGCTCACCTATCGATGGTCGCCATTTACGGATTTTGGAGATGATGAAGTAGCGTCCGGGACGGAACGGTACGAATATGCTATTGAAAAGATTGGAGATGCTTCCATCACTGAATTCTCTGGCTGGACAAGTACAGGTCTTGAAGAAGAATTCACGTTTGTTGATACCCTTCTGCATAATTCATCCTTTGTGGCCCATGTGAGAGCTTTTGACGTGGCTGGAAATATTTCAGATACGTTGCATTCGGAGTCCCTCGTTCGTTTCAATACGGCTCCGACAATTATGATGGATTCTTCATTTGCAACAGTAGGCGTAAGCCAACTCTCAGAAGATACTGCCTGGACGGCAACAGTCTTTATAGTGGACCCGGATTTAGACGTATTGCAAGGCGATTCTTTTATTTATCAGTCAACAACGACACGAATAATCGGAGATGCTGCAACGAGTGCGGCTTCAATTGCGGAAGAAACGGATACAACCGGTATTCTCACTTGGGAGCCCACCCAAGACGACACGGGGACTTACGAGATTGTTATAATTGTTACGGATGAATATGATTTTACCAGTACTTTCACGCTTACCATGGAAGTACAGGCCGTAAATGACCCTCCGATGCTATCGATAGAAGCGCCGGATGATGTGTTGGAGTGGGAAGAGGACACGAACCCAGGTATCATCAATTTGTCCAGTTATGTGGTAGACGTAGATAATGAGCCTGCGACTTTGTTTTGGGATTATGAGGTAGTTGGTGTCGATACGATGGATGAGGATTTTTATCAAACTCAAATCGATATACCAAGTGCATTGTTTACCGTAGACACGGCAAGGCAGGAAAACGGGGAAATGTTCGTAACTATTCAATCTGCAGAAGACTACTATGATCCGGAAATAAAAATTTATTTTACCGTTAGCGATAGTAGTGGACTCTTCTCTACGGATTCCATCATGGTGAACATCATAGGCAAGAATGATCCTCCCGTCATTGATCTTTCCGAAGTAGGCACTGCATACGGAGGTAACCTCGACACAGTGAAAATTTGGGAGAATGATTCAATCTGGATAGATTTTGCACCATTTGCGTCCGATATCGATAATACGGAACTTGATTTCACCATATCTGCAATTACCAATTCGGAAAATATGACAATTACACCATCTATCATCCAAAACACCAACAGCATAGGCGACACGGTATTGTTTATTCCGGCAAAGTTATGGTCAAACGAGGCTATAATTCAGGTTATCGCAGCAGATGTGGATACCGCTGACACGGCAACGTTTATCCTGGACATATTGCGTGTTAAACGCCCGGCGCTTTCCATAGCGATAATCCAAAATAATGCATTCGCTCATCATCTGCAGGTCATCATTGTGGACACTGTGGAAAAAGTACAGTCGATTGACTTGAAGATTCAAAGTGAAAGTATTTACGCCAATACCGTTGCCGACTACACCTATACCGCCGATTTTTCATTCTTAAACTCTGGCCCCTATTCTTTCGACGTTCAAGCGTATGCAGAGGTGGGAGACACTCTCGTAACTGAAGAATTTACTTTGACTGCGGCAACGAAGGCCGGCAGGTGGACCGGTAGAAGTTATGATGGTAATTTTTCCGTAGCTGGAGATCTTGGGACCGTTGCCAGTGATCAAATCTTTCTTATAGCGGATTCGACCTTATTTACACACGATTTTCACGATAAAGCTTCCTATGTGTTTGGAGATGAATCATTTACCTTTCAGAAAGCGGTTGAAATTAGATTGGAGAATCCTAGGGATGATTTGGCTTTGTATCGAAGGAAATACGGTGTAACCTGGGAAGAGCTGCCTTCATTGAATATAGATAGCACCATCTTTACCTTATCGGAAAAGACTGGCTATTATAGACTGGGTCCCAAAACCATCATTGTTCCCGAAAAAACGAACATTCATCAGAATTATCCGAATCCGTTCAACCCGGTCACAACCATCAAGTACGATATCGGATTACTGGATGGATTAAGACAAAACGTTTCCATCAAGATATACAATTTATTGGGCCAGCACGTCGAGACCCTGGTCAACAATATTGATCAGATTGGTCAACATACGATTCAGTGGAACGGCAAGGATAGATTTGGTCAGCCAATGGCATCTGGAGTATATTTCGTGCAACTGACGACCCAAACAGGTATTGTGAAAAACATGAAAGTGATGCTGTTAAAATAATGAAGTACGTCCTAAAACATATTTTATTGATTATGAGCGCCTTTGCCTGCATTTTGGTATTTCCAAACTGCCGTGGTGACGTTATACCTACGGAAGGTGATTTAACCAGCTATGGATGGGTGTTGTATGAAAGTGGTGATTTTGACGATGCAAGGGTTTGGTTTGGTAATGCAGTGAGGAAAGATTCAACTTATATTGATAGCTACAATGGTATGGGTTGGACCATGGGGCATCTGAGACAACCTGATTCCGCCATACATTATTTTGAAAAGTATATCATAGACATAAATCCTAATTCCTTTACTGAAGAATGGTTGGACATTTATGCGGGTCTGAGTTTTGCGTACAACGCCATGGGCAATGATGACAAGACACGGGAGTATTGCCTCCAATTTTTTGACATTAACAACCAGAATCTAATTTTAGAAGAAGGTTGGGTTTTCAGCCACAACGGTGAGTTCGATTATTTTGACGTTTTTGTGATTAAGGCTTTATCGGAATTCAATTTGGCCAGGTGGGATGATTGCGAAACCACCATCAATAGGGTTCACGATGATCCAGACGTTCCAAACTTATCCCCCTTTCAGTGTGAACAACATAAAAACAATTCGCAGGGCGACTACATTGGATTTGATACAACTGCGGTAGGCCGTGAGGATATGGCTTACCATATTGAACTCCTCCAAGTGTCTTTGGCGGAATAATTCCCTAACTACATGGATCATAACATTCCATCCAGACAAGATCACAAACACTGGATGAGAGAAGCATTGCGCCTTGCGAAGTGTGCATTTCGCGAAAATGAGGTCCCAGTAGGTGCCGTTGTCGTAAAAGACGGAAGGATTATCGGCAGAGGATACAACGAGAGAGAACGCTTAAAGGATCCAACGGCTCATGCGGAAATCCTGGCCATAACGTCCGCAGCAAATACCCTAGAAGACTGGCGCTTGAACGATTCCATATTATACGTCACGAAAGAACCGTGTCCCATGTGTGCAGGCGCCATTATCAATTCACGTATTTCTCAACTTATCTTTGGTGCGTATGACGAGGAAAAAGGCGCTTGTGGATCCTTGTACCAGTTATGCGGAGATCATCGGTTAGACTCCAAAACAGCCGTGAAAGGCGGAGTGGAAGAGGAAAAGTGCATGGCGATCCTTCAGGAATTTTTTCAAGCTAAACGAAATCCAAAGTAACTTTAATGCCTGACCGTCTGTTTGGTTTGACTTTTTGACCTTGGAGAGATGGCAGAGTCTGGCTGAATGCGCCGCACTCGAAATGCGGTTTACTCTTTGAGTAACGGGGGTTCGAATCCCTCTCTCTCCGCTCTTGGAAACGACCATTAAGCCCTGTCATCACAGGGCTTTTCTTTTACGTCAAACTGCCGAAACGGATCACAATAAAGCGGAATACGTGCGAAAACGGGATACGAATTAAATTAACGGGGATTTGTTTTGTAGGATAATGTGTAGATTTGGTGAATTATATAAGGTATGAATATGAGAGATAAAATAATAGGATTTCTTGCGTTAGTTTTATTAACGATTGGTGCTATAGCATATGCATTGTTTGTAGAAGGTGCCGCAGGGAGTTTTCTTGACTTCACCAGTATACCATCTTTTTTAGTTGTAATCGCATTTGGTGGCTTAACATATATGAAAAAAGATAAATACAAATTTCATAAACTGGGCTCTGTGTTGAAAAAAGATTTAATTTTAGGTGGTTGGATGGGATTCATAATTGGCTTGATATTATTGCTTGCAGCGACTCCAGAAGGTTTAAGAAATAATTGGGAAGGTGGTCTATCAGCTATGGTGGTAACAGTCCTTTATGGGTATATGCTTGGAAACCTTGTTGAAGCATTTTGGCC
>CAYNPR010000115.1:0-5231 GCA_964399115.1 uncultured bacterium
ATTCTGGTTCACTCTTCAGCTGGTGGCTGGCCCAAGTGTAGCCCCGGCGCAGTATTTCCGTGCCTATGCCTCCATCAAGGAATGTTACCTGCTGGGCATCTATTTTACTTTTTAATTCTTTATAGCTCATGGTTTTAGCCTATCACTTTGCGTACAGCTCGAATATGTTCAGGTGTTGTTCCACTGGATCCGCCCACGATCTGAATACCCTGGTCCAACCAGTTTTTTACCTCCTGAGCATATTTTTCCGGTGAGACTTCATGGGTGTCTTCAAAGCGGGGATAGAAGTCTGGTTTCCAGCTGGGAGGACTGTATCTGCCAATGATCGCTTTAGCGCCACAGGGTGATCCATTCATTACATTGGGCAGGCTTTTTGTTATCATTGGAATAGTTCCAGCAGAAACGAGCACAGCCTCAGCACCCAGGTTCCGGGCAAGATTCGCCGCATCCAAAAGCGATTCACCATTTAATAAATTCCCATCCAAACCAGGAACAAAACTCATCCAAACAGGTAGATTGAACCCCGAGGCTGCCTGGAGAGCCGCTTTCGCTTCCCTGGTATTATTCATACCTTCAAAAAAGATAAAATCAACGCCGAAGTTTAAAAGAGTCTCTACACATTCTTTGTGGTGTGTCAGGCAGTCATTTTCAGGTGGCGAGAGATCGGGACGGAATAAATGCATGACTGGTGCAATGGAGCCGGCCAGGGGGACTGTTTCTGTCTTTCCTGTCTGTGTTAATGCTTCTTTAGCCAGAAACACTGCAGAACGGCATAATTCCATCGCTTTTGTAGACAGGTCAGGAGCGCCGATCAAAGCCATATGATCTGCATCCCGAAAAAAGTTGATAAAATTTCGCTTAGTTAAATTAAAGGTGTGTGTAGTAAGAACATCAACGCCGGCTTCTAGATAATCAACATGTATTTCGCGGATAATATCAGGAGCATCTTCGATACCATGCTGACGCCAGCGGACACCACGGCGGAGTACTTCAGTCCCGATACCACCATCAAGCAAAATAGGGGTTTTTTGTGAGAGTGCTTTTTTTATAATTTCGTAATTCATATGCAAAATGAAAGGGAGGAATTTAAGTAGCTAACCGCTAAAAAAAAACTCAAGATAAAATCCCTTTCTGGCTATGTTTAATATTATTACACTGAACAACGTTATTTATCAAGCTTTCAGTAATATTTTGTATGAGGAATACTAAATTGAAAAAGATCCGCAAATTTCCATTGAATGATAACACCTGTGGTTGGATCCAAACTCTGGAACCAAGAACTAAACCAATCAAGGAACTTGAAGGTGATTTAAATACTGATTTTTTAATTGTAGGTGCCGGGTTTACCGGATTAGCCTTGGCGCATCGTTTGGCCGAGCTACAACCTCAATCCATGATAGTTTTATTGGATGCGCAGATAGCCGGTGAAGGAGCTGCCAGTAGAAATTCTGGTTTTCTTGTTGATTCTTCACAAGCTGCGGGGGAAAAACTATCGATTGTAAGCAAATCTTATAAGCTGAATATTTCAGGGATTAGTTATCTTGGGGAATTAAAAGAACGGTATGGTATTTCATGCGACTGGCGTAAAGATGGGAAGATCCATGCTACGGCAAATAGATCCCGCAACAAAGATCTAAAGCAGTTTGCCAAAAGAATGGAAATACTGAATTTTCCATACCAAATCTTTAATCAGGAACAATTGCAGAAGCGATTGGGTACAGATTTTTATCTATTTGGTGTTCAGACCGACGAAAGTATTTTGATACAGCCAGCAGCTCTTGCCCGGGGGCTTGTTGAAAATTTACCCGAAAATGTAAAGCTTATAGAAAATAGCGCGGCCCTTTCCTATGATTTAGGAACAAATCCAATCGTGAACTGCAAGCACGGTCGTATTCAAGCTGGAAAAACTGTTTTTGCAAATAATGCCTTTTTGCGCAGTTCTCATATTGCGAAACATCGAATTTTTCCAATGGTATTGTCAGCAAGCATGACACGGGTTCTAACCGATAGGGAAATGAACATATTGGGAAATCCAGATCCCTGGGCTGTTTTGTCCGGTCATCCGTTTGGTGCAACGGTACGTCTTACCTCGCAACGACGAATTCTGATTAGAAACACGGCTGATATCTGGCCAGAAATAAACATGAACAGAGAGAATTTGGAAAAAAGAATAGATCGACATCAATTGGCACTTCGAAGACGATTTCCGAAACTCGAGAATTTGACTTTTGAATACAGCTGGTCAGGAGCAGTTTGTATGAGCCTGAATCACAGCTATATTTACCAGAAATTATCTAAAAATGCCTATGCGATTGGTTGTTATAATGGCGGTGGTATTGCAAAAGGAACAATGTTTGGAAAAACTCTGGCAGAAGAACTTTTAGGATGGGAAAGCCAGCATATTGATACGCTTAATAATCTTGAAAAACCATCGGTTTTACCCCCACAGCCATTCCTTTATATTGGCGCCAAGGCAACTATTGCCTTACATAAATTAAGAGTGGGTACGGATCTCTAGTCGACTATGAATAGTGTTTTATTATCACAATAATGAATGTAAACAAAAAGGGCTCCGTATGGAACCCTTTTTCGTTAACTAAAGATCTGAAATCAGATTGTGTAGTTCCCTATCCGGTTAGATGGGGTGTCTGATTTATTAGATGTATGATATTCTAAAAACTATAGGAAACAGTGCCTAGAATATTTGTTCCCATAAAGCCAAACTGATTGACTTCCCACGGGTATTCAAATCTGCCACCTAGATCAGTAACAAAGTCACCTTTTGTATCTATCACATCCGGGTAAGCATTAGCAAGATTATTAACTGCTAGGTTCAGAGATAGATTGTCATTCAACTGATAATTCACATTCAGATCATTGATGAGTTTTGCACTAAATGTCTGATCCTTGCTTTCATCAGAACCATGTTGCCATGTTACTTCACCAAACTGTGTATTATTAAGTCCAATTGTTAGATTACCCATAGAATAATCTAGGCCAAGAATAAATTTATTCCCGGGTCTTGCACTAATCAGTCTTCCCTGTTCTTTTCGGTCAAAAATATCAGCTCCCGAATCCGAAATTGGTTTCGGAGTGGTAATCTTATCACCTAGTTCAGTTGAATTTGTATTAAATCCAATGCTTAGATCCAATGAACCAGGCCCCAATTCCAAGCCCGAATAGCTTGCTACAAAATCTATCCCTGAAGTTGTAGATGAAACTGCATTTGTGAAAAACTTAATACTGGTCACATTATAATCATTCAAGATCGCACCGACAGCAGAAGTAGTGTCATCACTTGCGATAGCGCTAGAATATACTATTCTGTCATCTACTGCAACATTATACACATCTAGGGACAGGTACAAACCATCCATTGGCTTAAATGCCACACCAAATGTACTGTTGGTTGCATTTTCTTCTTTTAGTTTATCAACACCTAGAGACCTAATCACAGGGCTATGATTATTAAAGGTGCCCTGATTAGATACAGTACCACCAGAGATCAAGGTTTGAATATTACTCATATAGATCTGGTGTAAAGAAGGAGCTCTGAAACCGGTAGACATGGAAGCACGTACAGATAATCTATCATCCATCGCCTTGAACCTACCCGCACCTTTCCATGTAAAACTATTTCCAAAGTCACTGTATTCTTCTGATCTGGCTGCCATACCGAGATAAAGATCCTCTGTAACGTCAGCGCCTAGATCAACATAGAAACCAAAATTCTGTCTGTTCACATCTACTGCATTTTGGGGTTGAATACCGGGGAATGACTGTACACCACCCCCGTAATATGATGCCTCTTCACCTGCCAATGCGACAAAATTTTCAAATCGAAACTCGGAACCAAGCCCAAGAGTAATCATCCCGAGAGACTTTGAAAGATCAAAGTTGGTCACAGAATGACTAAACTCATAGCCGCCAGGATTGAAAGTTGTTGGACTCTCAGCTCCCATGTCCAAGTTCTGACTATTATCAACTTTATAATCAACTGCATTGGAGCCAAAGGAGGCAGAGAGATCATAGTTCCAACCTGATTTATCACCTGTAACACCTGCTGTAAAGTTGTTATCGATGACATCGCTTTCAAAGGTAGGTTGAAAACCTTCATAGGTTTCAGTGCTATCGTGAAAAATATAATTCGCATCCGGTATCCAGTATGGAGCTCTGTAGAGCGCATAACTCAATGACTTTCGTGTTGTCAGGCTTCCAAAACTATAAAATTTATTTTTGCCGTCAAGATTGTAACCAAAATTATAAGACACATCGTTGGTGGTCATATTAGGCATCCCCACATGCATCCCCATGTCTGGGTTATCAACTAACCATGGATCTGTGCCATTTAAAATAGCATCTGAACCAAAGACTACACCAAATAAGCCATCACCACCAGGTTCACCGGCACGGTATGTCTCTTCCTGATCATGAAAAGATGCACTCAGGTTTAAAAACCCGTTCGATCCTACGCGAATACCGGTGGATGCATCAAAACCCTGATTAAATCCATCACCTTCAGTTGTGGCACCAGCTCTGAAGTTTACAGTTGTATAATCTACATCATCCTTGAGAATGATATTAATAACACCAGCAATAGCGTCAGAACCATATTGGGCCGATGCGCCATCACGCAGAACCTCAATACGCTCAATGGCTGCAGCCGGAATACTTTTCATATCAACACCAACTTCACCTTTACCAGGAGTGTCATTAATATATACGAGTGCACTTGCATTCTTACGCTTCCCATTAACCAATACCAGCGTTCTGCTCGGTCCTAATCCTCTTAAATCTGCAGGATCAAAGTGAGCTGTTGCATCCGAAATGGTTTGTTGTTGCGAATTGTAAGATGGAAGTTTGTATGTCATCATGGCTTCAACACTTACTTGACCAGTGGATTTCAGATCACGAATGGAAAGATTGTCAATCGGAACCGGTGATGTTATCACGGTCCTAGGCGTAAAGCGCGAACCAACGACTGCCACTCCTTCCTGTCTCAACACATCTGTTTCAAGAGAAATGTTAATCGACGTTGCGCCTTCTTCCACCGGAATTTCCTGGGTTACATATCCAATATAAGATACCACCAGCACATCTCCGGAATTAGCTTCCAAGGAATAACTCCCGCCATTCAGCGAGGTCGTGCCCTCAAAGGTACCTTTCACAAGGATATTGCAACCTACGAGGGGTTCGCCTGTCTGGGAGTCCGTTACCTTTCCTGTAACCTG
>CAYNPR010000116.1:0-5225 GCA_964399115.1 uncultured bacterium
CAACGTGTACACGAAACACGATGAGGCAAACGGACGATTTATCATCGAATGGTCCAGAGCCTTGAATGGCTATGATGAGATTACAGAAGAGACTTTTGAAGTGATTCTTTACAATCAAAATGCCATGCCAACCGTGTCCGGAGATGGTGTGATCGATTTTCAGTATTTGGAAGTGGAAGACGTGGACGTAACCAAGAATTATTCCACTGTAGGCATTGAAGCACCGGAAAAGAATTATGGACTCCAGTACGTTTTCAACAATGTGTATGCGCTGGGCGCAGCACCATTAGCTAACGAACGTGTAATCCGTTTTTCCACCCAAGCACCGGATAATTATGTGGCGCCCTTGGCAGTGGATGGAGAATTTAATCCAAATGAATTCTCCTTGAGCCCCGCTTATCCGAATCCATTTAACCCCGTAACCCATTTAGATTTGACGGTGCCAGACGTAGAAAGAGTAAAAGTGGTCGTCATTGACATACTAGGCAGGGAAGTTGCAGAGCTGCAAAATGGACTCATGGTTCCAGGACGTTATAATATATCCTGGAATGGCACCAATCGGTTTGGGAAACCAATTGCTTCAGGAACGTATTTCGCTGTCATGAAGTATGGAGAAGGAACACAGGTTCAAAAACTATTATTCTTAAAGTAGTGACAAAATTGATCAAGATCTATTCAACAAGCTGGTGTCCACCATGTATATCAGCCAAACGTTTGCTTAAAGAACGCGGACTGGAATATGAAGAAATAGATATTGAAGAAAAAGGATGGAGCCGGGATGACCTTTTTGAATTGACCGGAGGACGAACCGTCCCCCAAATTGTGATTGGCGACAACCCCATTGGGGGTTATGACGACCTAGTGCAATTGGACCAATCCGGGGAATTAAAGACTTGATCAGGCCAATTACCAAATTCAACAGGGTTTTCGCTTTGGCGGGAGCCCTGTTTTTGTTTACGGGGTGTTATTTGCCCTTTGACGGTCTAAGGGTAAAACCATGGAGATTCAGTGACGTTCACGCTCTAGATGGACACGTTCTCAACACAAAGGAATGGATAAAAGCCGTCCAAGGTGATATGGATGATTTGGATAAAATAATGACCAAGGAATTAAAATTTTATAAGAAACATGATCGAAAAGTTTATGAGCGTTTGGATGAACGTTATTCTGAAATGAAGATGGCCTTGGTTGAAGTTGATAGTCATACGACAGGGATGATTAATATTATTCTTGACTATAAACAATCTCAAGATATGTCTTTTGCATCTATTCATGCCAACTTATATGTTTCTTATCTGGCGTTGTTTCAAACCAAAAGTGCCGCAATAAATAAATCACGGAAAAAATTTTCCAAAAGCAAGGTGGGTTTGATAAAAGGATTTGGAAAAGCCAATAAGGGAGTCATTTTTATAGAAGATCAAACCTCGCCATGGAAAAAAGAGCTGTATAAATTGAAATCAAAACGAGAAGGCGTCCAACCGCTTTTGGATCATTTTAATGAGGTTTTAAACGAATCTCTCTTCCTTGATACGGAATCTTCCCATTCAAAACACATTCAATTATTATCGAAAAAGTTGGAAAAGTACAGAGTGAAATTGGATCGGTATGAAAAATTTCTCGCTCGTGTGGATGTCTATGGAAGAAAAGAGGCGGGTGGGAACGTTTATTTATTTAAAGCCGGCGACACTATGATGAATTATGAAACTCGATATTATGATGGAATGGAACAGTATTTGAATATTTTGAAACAAATTAAAAAAATAACCGAATCAATCTGATTTTTTCAACAAGGTGATTTTATGGGCGGTTGTTTTTGCCTTTCCTTCCGTGATAATAAAATAAACACCGTTTGCCGCATTTTTCCCATTCAGATTTTTCCCATTCCAAGTTAAGGACTTTATTTGGGGTTCGGAGAAATGTTCCGCATAATTCCAAATTTCCCGTCCCAGTACGTCTATGATCTTGATAATGATCGTTTGTTCCGATATGACTTGGAGATCAATATTGGTGCTCACACCCATTGTCGGGTTAGGGTAGGGCGAAAAAATAGTATAATCTTCCGAGTAGCCATCCTCCAGCCGGATTGTATAATCCCAGTTGTTTCCCTCATCGCCAATGGCGGAAACTATAATTGAAACCCTATCCATCCCGATCGCCGGATCAATATTTACTTCCGTTCCCATTTGGACGAACCAGTCATTTGTGCCGGAAAGTTTTGTAATTGTGGAAAATGACAACTCTGACAAAGGTCCCGAGTCGGGTATCAGTGCTAGGATGACAGGACTGTTTGTTTCCAGGGAATAATAATGTGATGCATATAAGGTTAGAGTCAAATCCGATTCAGTATCGACATAACCTTTTTCATAGTATAATTCTTTTTTTGTATTAGGACGGTTGACCACAGTTAAATAACCGTTTGCTTCTTGGTAGGTATAAGGTTCCGCATTTTGATGAGAACTCATGATCTGGTTTGCGATCCTCACGCGGTTGTAAGCATCCACGAAACTTGAATTTTGTTCTTCGAGTGCGGCATCAATTGCGGTAAAACTGATATCCTGTGAACTGTTGGAATATTCACGGGATTTCTCCCAACAAGTTCGTATTGTTTCTCGTCCGCCTAAATGTTCATCAATATATTGGAAATAAATGAATGAACCATACATATGATTGGTTTCAGAATCGATGGCCTTATCAGGATTCGAAAACCAGGATGTCATATAGCGATACAAGTCGTTCACGTCATTGTACAGTTCATCTTCGCTCCAGACAGCCGTAGCTTCCATAAACCAAAATCTTTCGTAGCAGTTATAACCAAACTGGACTGCATGGAAAAACTCATGGACGGCAGTCACCTGGATATTTTCCACTTCCGTATGTTCGCTGAATGCAGCTGCACTATATGAATTTTGCATTTTAATGTAGCTGAAACACGATGGGCCTGCACCTACGCCATTCGCCCATCCAAAATAACCGGATCCTAGATATTCTATATACACTTCGTACAAACCGTGATTTGTGCTGGGATCGGTAGGTGGTGGGTCAAATCCCATTGTATCAATGTGGAATGTCCAAACTTCTTCAAATATTTCGCCCATAGAGATAACGTAATATTCATTTTCAACAGCATCGGATCCATCAAGGGTATAAAAGAAACGAAAATGATCCGTATCATACATTTGATCCAGATCAGTTGGTTTGATAGCCACTATTTCATTTCCCTGGTTCGAAAGGCCAATTTCACTCAGTCTGGATTTTTCACTTTCGGTTAATTCACTGGCACCATTACGGATCAGGTTGGTGACATGGGGTGTTGCATGGACCTTATCCTTGGAATTTAATAGGATGTCGTATGAGGACTTGACGGAAAGATCCTTTCCGGCAACTTGTGAAAAAAGCGCCAGTAAAAGAAAGCGTCTACTCATCTAGATCTTTGAACTTGTTCCGGTACCTGAACCGGACAAAAAGAGCCATCAGGATAAGTGCGATGACCCAACACATTGCAAAAAATACCAATGATTTAATCATAACCTATTCCAGATTAAGTCCATTACAAGAGTGGTGAATAAAATCCCCAGCCCTGTCTGGGTCTGTGCGTTCAGCATATTGTCATCTTCGGCGACCAGGCCCGTTATGATGAGTCCCCCACCTGTAAAGTATAGCCAGGATTTAAGCTTGCTGGGCATACCGCGATTTGGATTTGCCTTTTCCAAATGTTGAATTGATTCCAATCGGGCAAGATATTCTGAAGAATAATGGAGGGTCGCCACCATTGTATTTGTGGTTTTATCCTGTGAAAAGTCATAATGCTCAATGGGTTCCTTAAGGCGAAGACCAAGTTGAGTGGATTCATCCTCGATAATGATTTGAAATTCAATGATATCCGAAGGAATTACACTGGGTATAAGTTTGGATGAATCTCCGGTGATTTGATAAAGCGTTAAATAAAACCAACCGGAATTGGCCTGCCATGCCGTTACGGTTTCCATTTCTATTGTTTGGTTCAGTCTGAGATGAACCAGGATGCCGTTTTGCTTAGATTCCAGAGATAAGAATTCCAATTGACCATTTTGCGAATACAGTAATGCGGTCATGAATAAAAATGGAATACTTTTACTGAAAATATTTATGTCTTTTATCATTAATAGAGTAAGAAAAATTAAGATATTCTGATGGACTGATTATGATTAAATCGCAAAATGGTTTCAAAAAATATTAAATTGAGACGAAAAAAAGGTTCACATTTAATTCCTTTTAGATTTACCCTTTGTTCAGATTAGTCTCACAAGGTAATTTTCCCGACGAAATTCTCAAATAATATGCGTTTTAAATCTACATTCTTTTCCATGATTATTTTATCCTGTTTTATAGCGGGACAGACGAATGAGCGATCCGTACAAGGCGCATTTGGTGCGGTTACTATTGATGGAAAAATTTGGAATCAAATTGCAATCCGGCCAATCCTACCTTTTGGGAAACTTTCCGTTGCATTGGACTTGGTACTTTATATTGATCAGGATGGTAACATCCATGAGAATGAATGGGATTTTTCATCGGGAGAAAAGGTGAAGAATTCTTTAATCGATAAGATCTACTACATCAAATACGGCAGTCAATCGAGCGGGAATTATTTTCGAATTGGTGCCTTGGATAACGTTACCATGGGGGATGGAATATTGTTGAATGGCTATACCAATGCATTGTTATACCCTCAAGTAAGAAAGGTTGGGCTAGAGTTTAGAACAACGCAATTTGGGCTGAAGTTTCATGGATTTACCAATGATTTCAAGGAAAATTTAGGTTTATCGGGAATTCGCGTTTCAGGTCCTATAAAATATGGCGTTTCTGTTGGTGTGTCCTTTGTGGGAGATAGAAACCAATTTTTGGGACTAAAAGACAGTGATGGGGACTTCATACCGGATTTTGTTGATGATTTTCCTGAGAATGAATCCTATTGGCTTGATTCTGATTATGATGGCCTTGCCGATAACGATCCAACGGAATTGGATCGGGATGGGGACGGATTGCCTGACATAGCTGATTTAACCGTAGTTCATGCCTGGTGGGATATGTTGGGATCGACGGTTGGATATGATTTCAGCTCAGAACCATTTTATGATTCCATACCAGACAATGACGTTGTGCTCCGTGACGAACCGTTAAATGTTAAGGAAACTAAGGAAGCTGTACAATCTTTCGCTTTGGATTTTGGGTTACCCCTGATAAAA
>CAYNPR010000117.1:0-5198 GCA_964399115.1 uncultured bacterium
CACACGAAATGAATCCATTCAGCCGGATGATACGTCTTCCCTAATCTATACGTCTGGTACCACAGGGAATCCTAAAGGTGTGGAATTGACGCATAAGAACTGGACGTTTGAATTAGACAATGTATTAACAATTATGAAATTCAATCAGGGAGAATTATACGTATCCTGGCTTCCTCTCGCCCATGTTTTCGGACAATTAGTCGATAATCATTATTGGATTCGGCGAGCACTTCATATGCATGTTGTGGACAGTCCATTAAATACTGTTGATTATGCTAAGGAAATACAGCCTCATCTATTTATTTCCGTACCAAGGATATATGAAAAAATATATTCAAATTTAAAAGCCGCCATCGATTCAAAGGCCATATTAAAAATCGGATTAAAGATTCCGGGACTTTCTGGTGTTTTCAAAGGGAAATTAAAGGCAGCTGCAGGCTTTAGAGACCTGCGTTTTGCAGTCAGTGGTGCTGCTCCCATTAATCCAGACATTCTTAAATTGTTTCAATTTTTGGAAATCCCATTGTTTGAAGGTTACGGAATGACTGAAAATACCGCAGGAGCCACTCTCAATTATGTTGGGAATAATAAAATAGGATCGGTTGGAAAAGCGTTGCCCAACAGTGAAGTAAAAATCGAAAATGACGGTGAAATTCTTCTTCGGGGCGACCATGTAATGAAAGGGTACTATAATAATGAGCAGGCTACAGCGGAGACTATTATTGACGGTTGGCTTCACACGGGCGATGTGGGCGAAATTGACTCCGATGGATATTTGTCAATTACAGGTCGGAAAAAAGAAATCTACGTGAGTTCAGCCGGTAAAAATATTGCACCCCTTGTTATCGAGGAAACTATGAAGTCAATACCGGTTGTATCTCAATGCTTTCTTGTGGGAGATGCACGTAAATATTGTTCGGCATTGTTTACATTGGACGTTGGTGCAATCTTGAGAGATAAAATCGGTTTAGAATCCAATGTCATTCCAAAGGATCCAGGTGAACAATTGGCTACTTTAAAAGAAAAGGGACATGACCTGTCCGATTTTACCGAAAGCGATGAACTGAAATCAGAGATTCAATCTCATGTGGATGACCTAAATGGTCAATTTTCAAATCCTGAACAATTAAAAAAATTCTCAATACTTCCCCGCGACTTTACGATTGATGATGGTGAATTGACGCCTACGCTCAAGATCCGACGCAAACAAATCAGTGAGAACTGGTCAGACGTAATTGAATCAATGTATTCTGATTGAACGTGAATAAAATATTATTTTTAGGGTGCGGTTCCTGGGGTGGAGCCTTGGGATCGGTTCTTGCAGAAAAGGGAATTCCTATAAAAATGTGGCATAGGAATTCGGAAACTGTCGCTTCAATGACAGACAACAGGGTCCATTATCTTCTTCCATCAATTGAATTTCCGGCAAACGTTGAATTCACGTCGGATATGGAAGAAGCCATCACGAATGCACAAACCGTTATTATTGCAATTCCGTCCCAATCCATTAGAAAGCTACTGCAGGACAATAAAAGTCTATTTTCTGGTAATCAAACAATCATTAACGTATCCAAGGGGCTTGAAAATGGTTCATTAATGACAGTGAGCGAATTGATCAGGGATGTGTTGGGAGATAATATTACCAAAATCGTAACTTTATCCGGACCAAGTCATGCCGAAGAAGTCATTGAACATCAGCCAACGACACTGGTCTCCGCATCCTCAAATCATGAAGCGGCAGAGGAAGTTCAGCTTTTATTCGCAAGTGAAAACCTTCGGATATACCAAAGCCACGACATTAAAGGAGTGGAATTGGGCGGTTCCATTAAAAATGTAATTGCTATTGCGGCCGGAATATGTGATGGTATCGGTTTTGGCGATAATTCAAAGGCTGCGCTTTTGACTCGAGGTATCGCAGAAATATCTAGATTGGGTTCAGCCATGGGCGCAGAACTCAAGACGTTCAATGGGTTAAGCGGGATTGGCGATTTGATCGTTACCTGCCTGAGTAAACATAGTCGCAATCGACTTGTGGGTCAAGCCATTGGAGAAGGAAAACCCTTAAATGAAATATTATCCGACATGACAATGGTTGCGGAAGGGGTAATGACTTCAAAATCCGTCCACTCTTTAATGAAGAAATATGACGTAACCATGCCCATTTCCGAGGCGGTATATCAAATATTATTTAAACATAGGGATCCTAAAGAGTCCGTCAATGATCTTATGGAACGTGAGTTAAAAATGGAGGGATAGCTAAAATAAATTGTAGTTTATTTCTGATTATAACATTTCTATTATTTATTAAATAACGCTCATGCTGCACCAGATATTATTTTATATATTGATTATTTTTACTTCTGTAAAAGCTAATGAAGTTCGGAAACGATTTCCAGTACAAGCGAAGGATGATTTTTCAAATCGCCATTTGGCTAGAATTGGAGATTATCCTTTCCCCACAAATCCAATGAATGACAGAGCAAGGGGATACTTATTACAGGGCAAAGCACAGACAGCCGTAATGAACTATGGTAATTATATTGATATAGAAGTTAATCCCAATGGTGCCTGGGGAGAATATGCATACTTATATGAGGTCTCTTTTCTTGCCGGTATCCCAGGGCAGTCATATTCATATCACTACTCGTGGGATCTTATTGAAATAGTTGAAGATGAAAGTGGAATCCCATTGTACAGTATCTGGGAATCACATTCCGCTTATGATGCTTGGTATGCTGACGGTGATACAAATTTTGTAGGAATTATATTTAATTCAGAAGATGATTTTGGACTTTGGGAACCAGACAGCGTTTCCAAGAAATTATCTACAGATTATATCGACGATGCATACCAGTGGGTATTGGATGAGGTCAATAAAAAACTGATAATCAGCACATTAGGTGAAAAAAATCCTAACCAAGCTTCATGCCGCATTGGCTTGATCTATCCTTGGGCGTTGAGGCCTAAACTCAAAGATAGAAAAGACCAATTTGACCTATATGAATATGGAAAAGATCAGGAAGAATGGACAGAAGATGATCAATATTTTTATTATGGGGCTAACACTGCAGAATCCTGTTTAACATATTATTATCCTTCCTACAATACGGATTGGCAGCCTGTTACGAAGGCGCGAATAAATTCCCATGGAACGGATATTTCGGCTGGTGATTTGTTTGGTGGGACTTATGTCACAGATCCTGCGGACACCTACCCTTTGCTTGCTCATTCAGCCTACTCGGATACATGGCCAAAAGAATATGATGAAAACACTGGTAAAATGGAATCGTTTTGGCCAGGGCAGTGGGCACAAGATTATAATATCAATTTACCGGGATGCTCGAATTCTCGCAAAGATCCAAATTGTTGGGAAGATGTTCCGGGACGTTTTATATCTGACCTGGACGTCTACATGGAATTTGATGATCGCTGGGCGCACCGAGCCAACCAAGTGAACACCAATAATGAATATGAACAGACCGGATATCCCATGGGTTTACGTGTCATGTCGGAGGCACATAGCTATGGTGTCTCTTACGCAGAAGATATTATGTTCGTTACTGTTAGAGTTAGGAATGAAAGCGGCGACTGGTGTGCGGAAGATGAATTTGGCGATCCTATCTTGGATGAAGATGGATTACAGATCTGTGGTGAAGGGATGATCATGCCCGATGGTACAAAGTTAAACCGTGGGCGAGGTTTTAATTATTCTGGCGTTAGTTTAGGTTTCTGGATGGATGGAGTGATCCTAACTAGTGACAAATACGGTAATTCTTCCTATTGGAGCAGTGCTGACGATTATATGAAATATTATTGGGAAATTTTTGAAATCAATAATGAACGTTTATTGATAAGTATGGCGATGATAGGAGATTATGATGGTTTGTCCGGCGTGGCAGGTTATGCTATGAATCCCGACATACCAAACCCGGGGAATGAATTTGGCCTAGTGGCCACCCAGTTATTGGATTCACCAATGGCAACTGACGCGATAGACTTGGATCAGGATGGAACCACAGATATTTATCCCGGCGAGCCGTTAAAAATGACGGATTGGCACTGGATTGACTGGTATGTGCGACCAGGTGTAACCCATCCAGAAAGCCTGTCTGGAGACTGTTATGCTGGGACGCCGGGTTGCCCCCAAGCACGAAATAAGGAAGAAATTTTCTATAAACTGATGGTTGGTGATACAACAAACCTGACAGACAATGAACATGCCTGGCATTATCACACAGATAATCCCGGCACTGACTTACCGACTGAACTAAACCCGCATTTTGATTCTATTGAAGGAATCAAGGAAGAGCCATTGTTTATACGAGCACCGGAAGGTGTTGATCCACTGGTCCTTATGAGTTGTGGCCCCTTCGACTTGCCAGTTGGTCGTGAAGTTCCTTTTTCATTTTGCATAATTTTTGGTCAGGATGAAGAAGATTTGATTAATAATGCGCGTTTTGCACAGGTAATGTATAACTCTCGGTACCAGGGCTTTACGCCTCCTACACGTCCTACCGCATATGCGGAGACTGAAAAAGGAAGCGTGAAACTTTACTGGGATGATATAGCGGAATCATCAATTGATGTGGTGACGGGTTATTCTGACTTTGAGGGATATAAGATCTATAAGAGTGTGGACGGCGGTGAAACTTGGGGTAAGCCTGATAAAATAATATATGATCAAAATGGATTTTTTGTTGGTTGGCAGCCCTATGCCCAGTTTGATCTTTCCGCAAAAAGAGATTCAATTCATTGTGCTTATTCCAATGATACACTAGATTGTGCAGGTGATCCCACACAGCAGCGCGGACACAGTATCAGAGGGAAAGACCCTTATTTTCCTTGGTTTAACCTGGGAAATGATACAGGGCTTACCTCGATCCGTTTGCTGGAACCCCATGTGGTATTGGGAGATACGTTCTGGTATATGTTTGAGGACGAAAATGTGGTTGACGGTTTGGAATATACTTATTCAATCGTGGCCTATGATATGGGGTTGGAACCGCCTTACCAAACATCATATGAGGAACAAGGAAATGGGCAATATGAAATGGTTGTAGATACAAATTTTTCAAATCCTGATAAATGGGGAGCGCCTGATGGTTATGCATCAATAGAAAATTCCAAAGGTACTACTGTATTAGACCGGAATTTTATCCAAGTTCATCCTGGCGTTACACCTGCCACCGATCTTAGTA
>CAYNPR010000118.1:0-5152 GCA_964399115.1 uncultured bacterium
CCCCACGGAAGTGGGGTTTTTTGTTTGTATTATGATGGATAGATTTTGCGGTGAACGTGAATCACTCATTATTCCATTAACCATTTTTGGCTGTAATTGAATATTGATGAAAAGAATAGAATATCTGAAAGTTGCGTTAATTTTGCCTGGGAACGTTCTTATAACAATTCCCGTATTTATTTATTAACCCGAGACTTCTATTCCTACACCTTAATTCGACCCTATAATCCTCTTTTTTACGTTGGTATGGTCTTTTTGGCGTTGGGCCTGGTGTTGTCCATTTGGGCAGTAAGAACTTTTTACAATAAAGGAGGGGACGGCACGCCTGGACCGACCCGTCAGTAATCTTGTCATTGAAGGCCCATATCGCTACGTTCGAAATCCAATGATACTTGGGGTTGTGAATTTACTTTTGTTTGAGTCGGTGTTTTTTGAATCTTTCCCCTTATTGTTATGGAGTATATTATTTTTTCTAGGGAATCTAATTTACTTTAAGTTCTTTGAAGAAAAAGAACTCGTAAAGTGATTTGGAGATGACTACCTACATTATAAAGAGCATGTGTCGATGTTGTTTCCAAAAGTGTCTTCTTATAGAAAAAAGTTATAATCAGGTTCCACCAACCTGTCTAAAGTTTTTGGGTAAGTGACGATATTTTTGGATTATTATTGTTTTATCTATTCATAGTCTTTGTACATTTCACGCCTTTTATAATACTTAAATGGTCTGATTTTCCCCCGTTTTTGTAGAATGAAAGGACATAACAAAACAATAATTGATATAAATAAAGGAAAACTATCAATGAGTAATGCCAAACAAGGAACCGTCAAGTGGTTCAATGACTCCAAAGGGTATGGGTTCATAACGCCAACGGATGGCGGTAAAGACTTATTTGTTCATATGAGTGAAATCAAAATGGATGGGTTTAAAACTCTGAAGGAAGGACAAGAAGTTGATTTCGTGGAAGCCAGTGGCGAAAAAGGTCCCTGTGCGACAAACGTAATCCCCAAATAAAGGATTCAATACTATTTATAAACTAGAATATAGATTATTGGTTAGCGTATAACTTGAGTAGCTGAAAATAATAGCCGCCATTATAACGTAAGATGGCTGTTTTCACCAATCCCGACCACTTATCCATTTTTCGCCTGAAGGGTTTTTTTGTTTGTAGGCTGACGTGTAGATTTGTATATGAAAAAGCCATTAATACTTTTCACGGCAATTTGGTTTATTGCGTCTACCGTATATTCACAATCAAAAGTCAATAAAAACAACCTCATACTCTATGGTGACAAATGGTACAAATCGGATGAGGATGAACCCTTTACAGGAATCGTTTTTGATATTTCAAAAGTAACTGGAAATAGGATATTAAAAAGCAAGTACGTGCAGGGATTGCCAAACGGTAAACACATTGAGTGGGATAAAGAAGGTCACAAAAGAGTTGAAGGAAATTATAAACGGGGGATAAAGGATGGTAAGTGGACTTGGTACAATGAAAATGGAACGACCGACAGTGAAGGAAATTTTGTTAACGGGATTCAGGATGGAAAATGGGTTTATTACACCGAATGGTATGGTAATGACCAAATCTACAGCGAAGAAACTTTCAGGCATGGGATCCAGGATGGTTTATGTACTTATTGGTACAAAAACGGACAAAAGATGGGTGAAGAAACCTACAGAGATGGCAAACAAGACGGCGTATGGACCTTCTGGTATGATAATGGACAAAAAGAGGAAGAAGGGACTCTAAAAAATGGGGAATATCATGGACGATTGATCGGCTGGTATTCCAATGGACGGAATGCGTATGAATGGCTTTACGAGGATGGGGACTTGATAGATGGGAAATGCTGGGATTCTGAAGGTGTTGAATGTGACTGTGACAATTACGGCAGATGTATATGATCCACACCATGAACGTTGACCTTATAGAAATATTGACGTGAAAATGACAATACAGCTCCTTACGATAGTTTTGTTCACTCTATCCGTAGTTTTTTCGCAATCAGAGGTCAATGTTGACAGTATTGAAGTGAATGGTGGAAAAGCCTATAAAATAGATGATGAAAAAGCTTATACAGGTAAAGTATTTGAATTATATGAGAGCTCTGAACAGATGAAACTGGAGGGTCAGTACAAAAAGGGTTTCAAAGTTGGGAAATGGACTGGTTGGCATAAGAATGGAAAGAAATCTCAAGAAGGAATTTACAAGAATAGGAAATTAGACGGAATCTGGACTTGGTGGTATGAGAATGGAAAGGAGAGGAAAAAAGAATCTTACAAAAAGGGAGTATTAATTGGTAGAACAGAGTGGAAGTATTATGGGAATGGGCAGAAAAATTCTGAAAAAATTTACAAGAACGGGGAATTAGATGGAATCTGTACTAGGTGGTATAATAATGGAGAGAAGAAGAGAGAAGAAATTTACAAGGAAGGTGTAAAAAACGGATTATATATTGAATGGTATAAGAATGGACAGAAGAAAAAAGAAGGAAATTACAAGGATGACGAAAAAGACGGTAAATGGTCTTGCTGGTATGAGGATGGACAGAGATGGTATGAAGAAAATTATAAGAATGGATTAGAAGATGGACGATGGACAGACTGGTATGAGGATGGTCAAAAGGAAACAGAAGGGAATTACGTGGACGGTGTACGAGAAGGAAATCATACATGGTGGTATGGGAATGGACATAAGAAATCGGAAGGCGTCTACGTTGAAGGGCAGGAAGATGGATTATGGACTGACTGGCATGAAAATGGGCAGGAAGAGACCGTAGGGTCTTATAAAGATGGGAAAAAAGATGGATTATGGACTTACTGGTATGAGAATGGACAGAGGTGGGGTGAAGGTACCTACAAGGATGGAATCATTAACGGATTAGTATATTACAAGGATGATGAAGAAGTCGTAGTTGAGTCCGACACGGATGAAGTGGAGCATAAAGCGGAAGGTGACGGAATGGAAGTCAAGTCCGTGTTAAAGAAATACAAAGAAATGATGGATAAGGGTCTCATTGATAAAAAAGACTATGCAGCCAAGAAAAAAGAATTACTTGGTTTATAATTTTTCCTTATAAGCCGTCATGCCCCGTTTAGTGGGGTTTTTTGTTTATGGGATGATAGGTAGATTTAATTGGTGCATTACACTATTTCACTATTATTCCTTTTTGGTCTAAGCGGGGCTTTATCTGGCCAGCCAGGATTATCGATCGATAAACTAAGCGATAATAAATGGACGTATAATGAATATTTGATCGATCGATCCGAAGGCTTTCACAGGTTGGGCGGTATCAATGAAAAGGACTCAACCTACGGGATCATAACCGTACACGGCTATTACCCAATGGGCTGGCAAACAAAAGGCTTTGAATGGGTGAAGCCGCTGATGACGTTATCCCACCACGAGATTCCGGTTTGGTTCTTCAGGTATGATTGGACCGATTGCCCGGACCATTCCGTGGATTATCTCATTCACCAAACCGAGATCTTAATTAATGCTAATTCACATTTGGATTCGTTGTGGATCATAGGGCATAGCATGGGTGGCCTAATAGCGTCCTTGTTTGCCGAACAATGGGGGAACAGGTTTCCAGTCACCATCCATTCCATTGCGGCACCGTTGACGGGGATGAATGTTGATATGCGTGGCTGTGATAAAATTAACAGAACGGAGTATAAGATCAGCAGTACCGTTAATTACACTCAGTGGAAAACGGTTCATTCCCAGGATGGGGCTTTTCGAAAATTGAAGGTTGACCCGCAGGACGTGAATATCGAAAGTGGGAAAATTATTCTGCTTCCTGAAGAATGGAACGACACACGCTTAGGCCATAACAGGTCCATTCAGTGGGTATGTGAAAATCTTTTGAAATTATAACGCCAAGGCCTGCACACGTGTGCGACTTACGTGAGTAGAGAGGTTTATTATATGAAGTATTCGGATTAAGGCGCGAATGCGGTAAATCACTATTCAATTATCCATTGTATAATCTGGATATTTATTGCCCGGTACGCCAAGATCAGCTGGCTTCCATTCTTGTCCCCTTCTGTCGGGTGGGAGCTGCATGAACTGGTATTGCCTTTTGATTTGGCCATTGAAACGATTCAAAATAAAATTGGGAATATTATTGTAAACGTTCTGGGTTATAGTTCAGGATTTTTCTTTAATGAAAAAAGTAAAAAATAGCCGATTGTCAATTTCATTCAACGAGGTTTTAAGTTTGTGAGAGTATTTGTTAATTTCACAACGGAATCCAGCAAAATAAGAATACGGATATGAAGATAAAAAAATATATTTTCTGCTTTATTGTTTTAACATCATGGATTATGGGACAGGAACGGATCGCAGTCATGAAGTTTGAGGGAAGCGGTGTTGATGAAATCACTTCCAAGAACATCACAGACAGATTTTCTTACGAATTATCCAAAACACGCCGTTTTGATATTGTGGAACGGGAAATGATGGACAAAATCCTTGAAGAGCAGAAATTTCAAAAGTCCGGTTGTGTTGCGGATGAATGTGCCGTGGAGATCGGCCAACTGATCGGCGTCAGCCAAATTGTAGCGGGAAGCATCAGCAAAATCGAGGATTTTTATTCTTTAAATATCAAGCTTATTGATGTTGCAACAGGAGAGATCATCTATCAGGATATGGATGATTATGAGGGCAAGGTGACGGATTTTATTAAGGTTACCATCAAAAATATCGCCATGCGAATGGCGGCTGAAGCATCTAAGGGTGCAGACCAAGGTGACCAAACCGAGACCCAATACGCATCCACGAGAAAAGGGAAGGTTCTATTTAATTTGGATCAGACGAACGTGGCTATATTTATGGACGGGCAATACAATAGCCGAAGTTCAGGGAAACAAGTGACCTTGTCCATTGCGGAGGGGATGCACACGGTCAAGTTCTCTCTCTCGGGGTTCAAGGATTGGGAAAAAGAGATCAACGTATTGGCTGACCAAGAGTTGTCTTACGACGTATCACTAACATCGGGAATGGCAACGCAGGTAGAAGCGACCACAGGTATCCTAGTGGTTCGCTCCGAACCCACCGGGGCGGCAGTCTTTGTGGATGGGGTTGAAAAAGGCACAACCACACTCCAGATGACTGATATTGGTGTGGGTGACCATGAAATCCGT
>CAYNPR010000119.1:0-1213 GCA_964399115.1 uncultured bacterium
TCCGTATTTTCAACGATGAGAAGAATAAAATGAATTTATCCATAAAGGATATGAATGGATCTGTTCTAGTTGTCAGTCAGTTCACCCTTTGTGGAGACACACGGAAAGGTCGTCAACCCAGCTTTATCAAAGCCGCGGAGCCCAAAGAAGGATATCGGCTTTATGAATATTTTATATCGAATATGAAAAAAGAAGGTATTCCTGTTGAATCCGGTGAATTTGGTGCTACAATGAATGTTGAACTAGTAAACAATGGTCCCGTCACCTTTGTGTTGAACAGTAGATACTGAATTTTTTTCGTAGAGTCAATTACTATAAATAGGTTGGGGATAGATTCAGCCGTTTATGACTATGAATCCAGTAATAATGCCAGATTTTAATCTTGGTTATGAAGTGAGAAAGAAGGTCATTAATTTTCCAACCTGTGGAACGTAAAATCAGAATTGTTATGGCCAAGCCCGGTTTGGACGGACATGACCGTGGTATTAAGGTGTTGGCAGCTGCATATCGTGATGCTGGTATGGAAGTAATATATCTGGGCCTGCGTCAAACTCCAGAAATGATTGTATCTGCTGCATTGCAGGAAGATGCAGATGTGATTGCTTTGTCGAGTTTAAATAATGCACATATGAACATTTTCCCAAATATCTTGAATTTAATGAAGGAAAATAAGATGAATGACATGTTGTTGATTGGTGGCGGCATCATTCCTAAAAAAGAAATGAAAGCATTAGAAAATTTAGGTGTGGGAAAACTTTTCGGTCCTGGTACGCCCGTAAAAGAGACTGTTGATTTTATCATAGATTGGGTTGGAAAAAACCGCCGTTAAAATGAATCTCCAAAACCAAATTGAACTAGAACTTTATTTTGCGGATCATTTTGATACGATTTTATATCCAGTGTTAGCCGATATTTATTTAGGGCAAAATGATCTGAAACGGGCAAGAAAGGTATGTGAAATCGGCTTAAAGCATTATGAAAATGATCCTTCAGGTTTGTTCATTTTAGCGCAGGTTGAAAAATCAGAAAGGAATTTAAAAGAAGCGGAAAGCGCATTGGAACTTGTGTTGATTTATGCTGCGGATAATCTGTCCGCTGCAGAAATGCTTTGTGAAATCCAAACAGTTCTTGGGCGAGCATCATCCCGTCTTCTTAAATCTTGGAAACATGTTCTTGCTTTGGACCCATCAAACAAAACAGCTAAGGATTTTGT
>CAYNPR010000119.1:1313-5145 GCA_964399115.1 uncultured bacterium
ATTTATCTGATAACGGTCTCGACGGAATTTTAATTACAAACTTGACCAATATACGATACATTTGTGGGTTTACAGGATCTGCTGCATCGTGCCTTGTAACGCCCGGTGGACAATATTTTATCACGGATGGTCGCTATATTGATCAATCGAAAGAGCAGGTAAAAGGGTTTGAACGGTATATTGACATGGAGTCACACCTTGAACAGATTCAAGCCAACCAATTAAACCCAAACGGGTTAAAACTGGGTTTTGAAGGTGACCATGTGAGCTATACCTTGTATAAAAAAATGAAAATATTATTTCCAAAAACACGATGGGTGAGCACTTCCATGATTTTGGAAAACCTAGCCTCGGTAAAAGATGATTATGAATTGAACTGCATTCGAACCGCAGTTGAGGTTACAGACAAAGTTTATGAAGAAATATTACACATGCTATGTCCCGGGCATACGGAAAAACAAGTTGCCAATACCATGGTTTCCAAATACAGAGAGTATGCGGAAGGTGAAGCTTATTCTCCCATTGTAGCCGCGGGGCCTAATGGTGCATTGCCTCATGCGGTCCCTACAGATCGTGAATTCAAAAAGGGAGATTTTATCGTGATTGATGCAGCTGCAAAATATGCTGGTTATCACGCAGACATGACCCGGACACCGGTTGTTGGTGAAGCAACTGAAAAACATCATGAAGTATATTCAATTGTAAAAGAAGCTCAACAGCGGGGCTGTGATGCAGCTAAGGCAGGTGTTCCATGCAAGGAAGTAGATGCAGCAACACGGAATTACATCAATGAAATGGGATATGGGGAATATTATAACCACGGTACGGGGCATGGTCTTGGATTGGAAATTCATACTTCACCAAGATTTAGTCCTCAGAGCGATCAAGTCCTTAATGTCAACAATGTTATGACGGTTGAACCGGGGATATATTTGACTGGTTGGGGTGGTGTCAGAATCGAAGATGATGTGATCATCCATGAAGATGGCTGCGAGATTCTGAATAAAACCACCAAAGAATTGGTTGTGCTTAATTAATTAAATTATTCGCGAATTCTACAAAGAATCGCCCAAAATAATTAGTCTACCTTAGCATTCTTCGTAGCAAGTACAATGATTGATATATATAAAAACCCGGATCTTTATGATGCAATTCATAATAAATATAACTGGGATAAACACCTAATTACATCCATAGCCACAGAAACAGGTGGCCCAGTGTTGGAATTGGCATCGGGCACAGGGCGTTTGGCTAAACTGATTTTAAATCTTGGTTTTGATTATACCGGGATTGATACAAGCGCCGAATTCCTGAACGTTGCGATTAAAAAATACGGGAATAAAGCCACATTCTTACAAAAAGATATGCGTCAGTTTGAATTTGGAAAACAATTCAAATTTATATTTATCGGATTTAACTCCTTTCTCCATAACTTGAAAGATAAAGATGCATCAAATTGTCTCAGGTCCGTCTATCGCCATTTATCCAATGATGGTACTTTCTTGGTGTCTATCTTTATCCCTGACCCATCATTTCTCTACAGGGAAAAAGGAAAGTTGTACCCGACTACATCCCCTTTTGATTATAAAGGTTCTCGCTGTCGAATCATGGAATCAAACATCTTTGATGAAAAAAAACAAATCAACCAATTATTCTGGCAATTGGAGCGTGATGGCACGCTAAAAGAAGAAAAATATGAATATAAAATGCGCATGTTTTATCCACATAATATGGATATTCTACTGAGCGATGCCGGTTTAAGAATTACAAAAAAAATGGGTGATTATGATGGGACAATCATGGACGAAGAAAGTGGAATGCAAATTTATGTCTGCGAAAAAGCCTGAATCATTTTCCATCAAAAAAGCAGTATCGGCGATGAAAAAATCCGACCCAGAACTGACAACACTCTTTGATACATTTCTGATCGAGAACTGGACGCCGGAAACAAATTATTTTAAATCCCTGTCCCGCACCATCATTTACCAGCAACTTAGTGGAAAAGCAGCAAAAACCATTTCAGACAGATTTATTGCTCTATATGATGGCAATGATTATCCATCACCGGAAGATGTATTAAAAACAAATCATGTAACTTTAAGGTCCGTGGGCTTATCCAATGCGAAAGCCCGATACATCAAGAATATTTCAGAAGCTTTTTTAGATGGGACAGTGGATCATGCACATTTGGATTCTTTGTCGGATAATGAGATCATGGCTCAATTGGTGTCCATCAAAGGCGTAGGGCCCTGGACAGCCCAAATGTTTCTTATGTTTACCCTAAATCGTCCTGATGTTTTCCCAACAGGAGACCTAGGCGTGCAAAAAGGATTTCAACAATATTTTAAATTGGCAGAATTGCCTAACCCAGTAGCCATGGAAAAAAGAGCGGAAAAATGGAAACCTTACAGAACGATTGCTGCCCTTTATTTCTGGAAAGTGGTGGATGGGCCTTTTGAGTGGTAATAGGATTACAGCTATCTTTTTTGATATCGGCGGTGTTTTGCTCAAAATTCATCCCGAAAGGACATTACAATATTTAAGCGATTGTACAGATGTATCTGTTGATGAGATTGAAAAGAGATTTCCGATGGATGCCCATGATGAATATGAAAAAGGCCACCTTTCGAATAAGGAATGGTTTATAGCGTTTAAAAATGCATTACCACAGTCCTGCTTCCTAAAAGAATCTGATTTTTGGCATGCCTGGCAGCTCTTATTGGGAAAAGAAAAAAGGGCGGTACAATTATTGAAGACTCTATGTGGAACATATTCTATCTGGTTGCTGTCTAATACAAATTCAAAGCATTTACAGGAAGAAATAAAGAAGCGATATTCATTTCCCAATTTTATTGATGGTGCTGTATATTCCTTTAATGTAGGATATAGAAAGCCAGAAGAGAACATTTACCGCATTGCAACCGATAATGCCAAAACGCTTCCCCAAAATTGTATATTCATTGATGACCAACTTGAAAATGCTCAAGCAGCGATAAGGATTGGATTTATCGGAATTCATTTTTCATCCTATAAGCAATTAAAGGCAGATCTATTGAAAAATGGTATAATTATTTAATGAAGAGAACAATAATGAAAAATATTATTTTAACGGTTTTAATCATCCTTTCATTTTTAAACGCTACTGGAGCATGGATGATGAGCCAGCGTTCCCATCGAGAATTGAAGTGGAGCACCATTTCAACTGAACACTTTGATGTTCATTACCATGATGGCATAAGGGATATCGCAGTTAAGGGCGCATCCATCGCAGAACAGATTAGGCCTGTTTTAATCCAACAAATGGGCCTGGATACCCTGCGCCGGTTAGATATTGGATTTACAACGGAGGATGAGATTTTAAACGGGTTTGCTACGCCAGGGAATTATACCGTGATTTGGGTGGATCAGAATGATGCAGGGTTATGGGCAGGTGATGAGAAATGGCTGCGGACAGTCTTGGCCCATGAACTGCAGCACCTTGTTTTTTTCAATACTATAAAGGGACCCTGGTGGCTCCCGGAGCCTATGAATAGTCTGATTGCGGGTGTTCCAGGCTGGGTCGTTGAAGGATTAGCCGAATATTATACAGAAAAATGGCGTCCTTTTCGCTTTGATATATCCCATAAAGGACATGTGATACGAAATACGGTACATAAAATCAAAGATCCGCACAATGATGGATTTTCAAAAAGCCTTTACCTGGCAGATAGATTTGGAGACTCCACCATAACCAAGATCTTAAATCATCGTAATAAAGCGGGGTTTCTATATTTTGAGAATTCCTTCAAAAAACATACTGGGATCAAACTGAAACAGTTCAACGAGGACTGGC
>CAYNPR010000120.1:0-5145 GCA_964399115.1 uncultured bacterium
CTGAACGGATATTCGTTCATCGGAATCAGAATCATTATTAATATTTATTTCAAGTTGGAATTCGCCATCCTTAAACGATTTATCCAGTGGTGTCTTAGCCCAAAAGTCGGCAATTCTTAGTTTTGGTTCGGCAGCTAGGTACACGGCCCGTTCAATACCGCTGATTCGCCAGAAATCCTGACACTCCAAATAAGTTCCATCAGACCAACGATACACTTGCAGTGCCACCAGATTTCTTCCAGTCTTCACATATTCAGTGACATCAAATTCTGCCGGGAGCTTGCTGCCCTGACTGTAGCCAATCTTCTGCCCATTCACCCATAGAAAAAAAGCAGATTTCACTGCACCAAAATGGATTACCATCCTGTGGCCTTCCCAACTATTAGGAATTATAAATTCTTTTCGATAAGAACCAACCGGGTTATATCCATCAGGGATATTTGGTGGATCAGGATTATAGGAAAATTCGTAGGGATGGTTCAAATAAATTGGAACGCCATATCCATTAATCTCCCAGTTGGCGGGTACGGAAATTTCATTCCAGCCGGAATCATCAAAATCAGTTTGATAGAAATCCATTGGACGGTCGGCAGGGTCCCGCACCCAATTGAATTGCCAGCCTCCATTCAGGGATTGGTAATACTTTGACTGTGATGGATCGTTGGTTTTGGATAATGCTTTTGATTCATAATTAAAAAAAGTCGCCCTGGGTGGCATTTTATTGATCTCAACAATGGCGGGATCTTCTATTTCAGTTGGAGTGTTTGCTGCCAAAATCATAAATACAGAAAGATTAATCTTATACATAACTACACATAATCTCTTAAAAAACAACTCAGGTTTCATAATATGGTTAATCATAATTAAATCTACCCATTATCAGCTTCACAAACAAAAAAACCCATGTCCTTAGAATACTCCAGTTAAAAAAAGAGCAGGTGTGCCTCACAATTATGTTTACAGTCCGTTGCGCCGAATCCCTTAACTGCAATAGATGCACGACCCTTCAAAAGTTTTTTATTTTCAATACATTCGTCGTCGGAATTGAGGGAAACAACATTAATATCGAGTATCCTGACGCACTTATTGGATAGGAGATAATCGATATGCCAAAAACATTTTTTATCCGATCTTTTATGCCTGCTGATTCTTTGGGTTAGATTCTTTCCGGCTCTCCCGGTATAAACGTATTGCCCTTCAGGGAAAGTGAATTCATCCAGTTTACCAATGGGTATCCGGCATTTTTTATCTACTGTGAGTCTGATTTGGTAAACCCCGGAATTAGTATTGTCCATTGGAATTATACCGTTGCGTACTCCCGCTCCCATTCATTTAAACCGGGGGTGATGATGCGATACCAAAGCGGCGGTATCAGAGAAATAATCAAAGTGGTAAGATAACCATAGGGCATTTGCGGTGCATTTTGATAGGCATCCAATTTCCAGAATTTCACTTTTGGCTTTTCGTGATGTGCAGAATGCCGGGTCAGAGAAAAAAGCACCATGGTGCTCATTTTCTTGTTGGTATTCCAGGAATGCTCCGGGCCTATCGGCTGTCCGGTACTACGGACGAGACCATAATGTTCCATATAGTTCACAATCTCAAGGATGAATTTTGCAAAGATTGCCTGGCCTAAAAAGAGTGCCAGACCAAATCCACCGCCTGAATTGAAAAATAAAACACACCATAACAATGACATTGTATAACCGGTTATCATCCTATTTTTGAATGAAAAAAGATTGAGTCCTTTTTTCTGGAGTCTTTTCAGCTCGTGTTTCCATGCGCTGATATGCCCAAATACGGTAGACCGTATGGAAAAAGCATATACGCTTTCTCCTTTCCTGGCCGTTGCAGGATCCTCATCCGTGCCGACGGTGACATGATGGCCGTAAACATGTTCGATGGCAAAGTCCGCATTGCAGCTTGCAGACAAAAGCCACCTTCCAGCCAGCATGGCAACCCGGTCTTTCACCCTATGGGTCAGTTCATGGCCTACATTGGTACCGTATCCCGCCACTATGAACCCAACACCAAGCAGTGCGCCTATGTAATCAGTCCACACACTGCCATTTCTCGCTGCCAGAAAATCGTATGCAAAGAGTCCTTTTAATGATTCACCTATATTTAGAAAATCCTGGTCACCCTTTCCGGATGCCCATGCAAAACTCAAAAGCAGGATTATGATCATAGGCAGGGCCAAATGCAGGGGAAGTTCTATAAGCCAGGGATGGCTGTATTCCTGCTGGGATGCATCTTCACCCAGAGCGGCATCCCCTCCGATCACCACCACAAATAAAACGGCAAGGCCCAGCCACATCCAGTGGCCGCCAAGAAATATTCCTATCAGTACGTATGATGTAGGCAGGAGCACAATATAATATTTCAGGTATTTCATCATTTCTTGGTTTCTTCTTTATCATTCATAATGTGTACACCAAAGTATATTACATTATGCTGGACTTTTTCTGCAAAGTAATTCCACGCCTTGCAATTGCTAATCGTATTAATGAATTGGTTAGAAATTAAACTGGAAATTCACCACTATTGATTTTTCAGCATCTCTATCTTCAGGTGATGTCATGCGAAACGTGGGCGCGATGGTCAGGCCTTTATCGGTTGCATAATGAATACCTGAAATGACTGCTTGTGCACCATCATTATCTGCTGACGTGTTTGCGTCCACTTGATCTAATCTAGCCAAGATGGATAGTTTATCATTGAGTTTATATGTGCCGTATGCACAAATAATTTTCCCGGACACATCGTCTTGGGTTTTAACGTCATACTCAAGGCCGCCCCGAAATCCTTTGCCAGCATAACCTGCAAATAAACCCATCACATTTGTGTTTTCAGTTGAAATAACTTCTCTGTTTTCATCTACAACATCATAGGGTTCTGTAGAAAAACTAACACCGGCATTGAACCCATCCTTCTTATTCAATTTGGATTCTCCATATACGGCGTGAAGTGAAATCTTTTTATATTTGTCCGATTCCGCTTTTTTATATCCTCCTCCATTTGTAACGAGAGCGCTTGTAGAGACTGGACCAAATGATCGACTTAACCCAACACCTAAATCTGCAGAGGCAGAATACCCATAAGTATCCATAGGCATCTTATCAATGAATCGATGTCCCCATGTGTTTTCCATAGTTTTAAACATGTTCATACCCTGCATGCCAATCATCACATTCCCAAGGCCGGTTTTCCACTTCACCATGGCAACTTTTAGAAATGCCGTGTGTGCACTTCCTCCATCATTGCTACCCATGTCATAGGTCATTTTATAAGAGACAGCATCACTGACTTCGTTGGCATACGTGAGGTAGGCACGCTTCATATTAAATAAATTGGATCCTTCATCGCCCAATTTTGTTGTGTGGTTAAAAAATACGTTTCCGGTTGTATTGCTTTCGGCTAGAGTTGCTGTTGAAAACATACAAATAAAACGCAAAAGCAATATTTCTTTTTTCATCACGTCACCTTTTTTTTGTAGGTTAATTAAGATGTAAAAGCATGGCGGGCAATCTCCCCCTCCACCATGTAAATCACGTCTTCTGCAATATTTGTAGTATGGTCGACCATCCGTTCAAAATATCTTGATATGGATAAAACATAAAGTCATCTCCCCATATCTTTTATGTTTTCTATGGATTTTTCTTGATCCTGTTTTGATTTTTGTTTGACAAAACCGTACATATTGTATTGGATAGTATCTATTTCACCCATATCCAAATCTACCCATCATTCCACAAACAACAAACCCCACGAATGTGGGGTCTGCTGAAGTCAACAAAATAATGGGGGATACCAGTTTTAAGTCGGTGAATTGATACTAATCGGAAGTATATATTTCTTTGTTTTTTTCTGTTTTTTCAACATCTTTTTCTTCCCTTTTTTCGTACCATATTTATATTTTTTTGTTTTAAAAAAGTTTAATTCCAATTGCCCAGCATCATTCATTTTTAAAATACCGTATTTTGGAATTTTCGAGAAATGTTTTTTAATTAATTCTACTTGTTTTGGATGATCTTTGGGGCGGTCTGTCTTTGAAAAACTTTCTCCGTTTACTTTTAATTCATACTGCCATTCTACACTAGGTTCACCAAAATATGCTATATCTAGGAACAAAATACCATTCTCCGGATCGGTATCTCTAAGATTTACAGATATATTTTCTGTAACAAATTCATAGCTCATGATATTCGCTAATAATCTTCTATAGATTACTTTATCTTGATAACTGGCGTTTTCATCATTAATGATAGTTTGGATCTTTTTATAAAAAATAATAGAGTTTTCCTCAATCTTAGCCTGAGGTAATTTTTTTGTAAGGACCAAAGTCTCTTTCTTAGTCTTCCAATTTTTACTTTCAGCCATTGAAGTCGGCTCAAATACAAATTTATTCTTCCCTTTTAAGAATAAGATTATTTTATCATCTCCAACGGATAAAACTTTTTTTTCATTACTGATATTCAGGACTATTTCGACAATTTTATTTGGATTTGTTAAACCGACCTCCTTGCCACCCCACATGATGGTAGTCGGAGGTAAGCCCTCAGGGAAATCGGGGACCGTTTTTATTTTCACAGGATAATCCAGAGCAAACCCTACACTGACTACCAGCAAAGAACTAAACAAAGAAAATATTTTATTGGACATTATTCAACAACCTATTCTTTCTATAACTAAAATTACCTATAATTCCACAAATAAAGAAATCCCCCCCCTAATTGGTGGAACCTGATGATACTTGCACATCATCGATGAAAATCGTATGTGGTACAGACATGTTGCTGCGATAATGACCTAATTTTAAATAGTTTGGTTGTGCATAGCCATACGAATCAATATAAAGGTTAGCTCCTTTTAATTTTGATGGAGGTTTTTCTTCATTTGCTGTCAGAATTCGTACTCCATCTTTCATTTGGATCTGATATGGCAGATTATTGATCCAAACACGCATATAACCCTCATCAGCTTCTGTTGACCAGTTTATTTCAGTAAGCATAGCTACCCATTCACCAGGTTTGACAATATTTTTTAATCTGTACTGCCGCCCACCATTTACAGAATTGGAATCAGGGATGCAATTTTCCAACCAATGAAAATTATATTGTGTACCATAAGAAATAACTAAATCTA
>CAYNPR010000121.1:0-5092 GCA_964399115.1 uncultured bacterium
CCAGTGGCCAAACCGGGATTTCCCGTCGTATTCACCTGCACATCATCGTTGAAAAAGATGCAGGCAGGCACCTGTTTGACTAAAGCAATATGACGAAATTCCTTCATAAGGTCCGTCATAACATTAGGAAAATCATCCCTTATTCGATCTGCGTCCATGTCCGTCAATTGGGATAATTCACCGAAATGGGGCGTTATGACCAAGGGTGAGTTTCTTTCATTCAGTACCCGAATATTCTTGGAGAATGGGAAAAGACCATCTGCATCGAGGACAAGTGGTTTATCTATGCTGAAAACCAACTCCCTGATTAATTCCTTTGTCTCTTTTTTCCGACCAAGACCGGGACCCAAAACAACCGAATCAGCCCAATCCACTTTTTCCATTATCAGGTCTGCATGCGACAATGAAAATGATCCTTTTTCATCATCATCCAATACAAGGGTCATCCCTTCCGTGATTTCTCTCTCGTAAATCTCATTCAAGGAGGATGGCGCTGAAGTAAGGGTGAGACCCGTCCCAGACCTGAGCGCTCCATAGGTGGCTAAAATTGCTGCTCCCGTCATTCCCCTTGACCCGGCGATAACCAGCACTTTTCCCGCAGAATGCTTATGGATATCCAACTCAGGTTTTTTCAGAATTGATTTAACGGTGGATTCTTCAAACAAATTCCACTTTACCCCAGGAAGGTTAATTTCCGCCAACTCCGGAAATCCGATTTTACCGATTTCCACCTGACCGCAATGCTCCTTTCCATTGCGAAAAATCATTCCAACCTTGTGGGCACCAAAGGTAAGGGTGGCGTCACTTGAGACCGCTTCTGGATTCACTTGGGCGGAATTGGCGTCCAAACCCGATGGAATATCAATGGAAAGTATTTTTGAGTTTGTTTCATTTATCCAATCGATCCATGGCAAGATGTGTGGGCGTATTGCTCCTTTATATCCCGTACCTAATAAACCATCGATGATAAGATCAGGATAATCCATACTTGGATTGTCCTCTCCAAATGTGATGAGAATTCCCAACTCTTCACACGTATTGAAAAAAGGAAGGGCGTCTCCTTTGATGGCATTCCAGTCAGGGATGGAGTGAATCGCAACATTGAAATTTTTTGAATATAATTCAGCACCTGCTGCAAAACCGTCTCCCCCATTATTCCCTTTTCCGCAAAGGATGAAAATGGATGGATCATGCACGTGGGACATCATTCGGGTGGCAAGTTCGGCGATCCGTTTTCCAGCACTTCCCATTAAGGCATTTCCGGAAATATCCAATTTTTTCATAGAAATCCTGTCCAACGCTTGAGCCTGTTCTCGAGTTAATAGTCTCATTTTAGAATAAAAATCGCGGAAGCGATCGCATGCTTGTCCGTATGCGAGATCGAGACTTTGCATTTCCCTTCCCAGTCTCCCTCCAAAACCACGATAGGTTCTCCACTTTCAGAAGGTTGAACGTCGATGGACGAGAATGGAATGGGATCCTTGACGCCTGCGGATTTCAACGCTTTGATTACCGCTTCCTTGGCGGCGAACCGACCTGCAAAATGGATGTCGGGATTTGCTTTTGACCGGCAATATTTTTGTTCGGATTTTGTGAAGATGCGATCTAGGAATCTATCACCGGATTTTTCAATTGAAGAACGAACTCTGTCTACTTCCACCAAGTCCGTTCCAATGAAGACTTCAGGCACGGCCGTTCGCTTCATCAATGATTTGGATCAATTCCGAAATGTCATCCAGCACCCAATCTGCGCCAGAGTGAACAGTCCCAAAGGTATCTCCATATCGAGCAAAAGCAGTTTTCATTCCAATCTGTTTCGCACCAACCACGTCTCGTTCGGGCCAATCGCCCACCATGATGGTTTCATCAGGTTGGAGTTCCATGGCCTTCAGCGCCATTTGAAATGGTTTTGCGGAGGGTTTTCTTTCACCACTATCGTCAAAAGTGATGACCACATCAAAAAAATGATAAAGATTCAGATAATAGATCCGCATCCAGGCTTCCCTGCTGGGGGCATCGGAAACAACGGCTAGTTTCATCCCCGACTTTGCCAAAGCCATAAAGGTTTTATTCACGTTCGGATAAGCCATGAGATTGGCTTCCCTTGCCCGACGGTATGCGACGATTCCCGCGGCTAAATATTTATTGTCGACTTTTCCTATGGTCTTGTTTAAAAATTCGTCGAATACCTTTTGATTCTCCCATCCAAATTCTTCATAGATCGAAATGATTTCTTCATAGGATTTTTTCTCATCAACGTCTAGCCCGGCTTCAATCATTCCTTTAATGGCGGCTTTAACCGCAAACTCCTTCATTTGCATAAAATCCAGTAGCGTATTGTCCAAATCAAAGACAACACCCTTGATGGGCGTATTAGACATAATAATTATTTTTCATATTTGGTGGGATTGTTGATTTCCTCGATTTTTCTGCCTGCCACTTCCCGATAATCGCGATCTTTGTAAGCTTGTTCAAAATATTTTTTCGCACGAGTTGTGTTCCCCTTGCCCATTTCCGCGACACCCAACTCATACCATCCACCTCCAAATTTTTTCTTCAAGTCGACACAAGCCTGGGCGGCTTTGGATGCATCAGGGAATTTTTTCAATCGGTTGTATGCTTCCGCCAAGGATTTATATTTTAAATAATCTTTATTATCTAACGTAGTGGAAATCAGGAGATTTTCTGCAGCCAGTTCATTTTTTTCCAGTTCAAAATAAAGTAGACCCAACCGCATAAATCCATCAGGATATTCTGAGTCGATAGTCTGTGTAACCGTTTTTAAAACGTCTTCAGCCATGTCGTAATTTTTTTGTTTTGTATAAAGTTTGCCCAAGTTTCCATATGCTTTGGAATAGGACGGATTAATCTCAATTGCTTTGGTATAGTGTTCGATCGCATAATTTTCTTTCCCATCCGACTCATATACCACCGCAAGGGTAAACCAACTTTTGTCATGATCGGGTTTGACCTCCAACACTTTATTCAAATGTTCAATAGCCAGTTGTGAATTGCCCATTTTTTTCTCAAGAACACCTAATTGAAAATATGCTAAATAGAAATTTTGATCGAATGCCAGTGCTTTTTCATAGTAATCTTTCGCTTTTCCGAGATCACCCCGTTTATAGGACTTATTCCCGGAATTCAGGAATTGTTTCGTCACGTTATCAAGCCCTTTTCGGGCCTTTGTATGCCCTGGATATATTTTTAGTGCTTCACTGAAATATTGGGCTGCGCCTTCCAGATCTTTTTGCCTAAACCTTGTTAATCCTTTATAGAATTCACCTTCGGAGAAATATGGGTGAATTTGAGTGATCGCTTCGTATTCCTTGATAGCCTCATCGTACAATCCTTGTTTGACGTTCCGGGTGCCATTTTGAACGTGTTCACCGATTTTGGTGATCTGATTGGACCAATCTCTGAAATCTTCATCAGCTTGAACCGCCTGTATTGCATATTCATTGGCTTTATTTAGATCGCCTTTATATAAATATAAATTGGACAGTGCCTGGTAGGCCGGTGCGAAAGACGGATCTGCCTGAAGAGCAGCATTGAATGACGATTCCGCAGCATCAAAGTCACCACCTGGGAGTAAAACAGACTCTCCCTGTTTCAACAATTCTTCAGGATCCTGAGCTAAAACCAAAGCAGCAGTTAAAATAAAAATGGAAAATCTCATATTACGCATCATAATTACATCCTTAATTCATTAGTAACGAGGGAAAGCACGAAAAATACGGATCGGATTTTAAACAATAAAACGGAGGATCGGCAAAATAGAATTACAAGAACAGTTCAATCTATAATAATTCAATATTGGGCGGTTTTTTAAATTCATTATTTTTTGACTTCTATTTATTTTTTTACTCGTCCATCGCATCGCGCAGGTTATTAATGTCTCCAGAAAGCTTCTTCCGGGCTTTTATTGAAGTTTTATCAACATTTTGAATCGCTTTCTGATTGGACTCTATTTTCTCAATCAGTTTATTCTCTATTTTCCCCATTTCCGTAGACAATTCCGCTGTGCGATTATTGAGATTTTTCTCCATTGTTTCCATGGTTGCTGACAATTCATCTACTCGATCATTGAAACTTTTTTCCATTGTTTCCATGGTTGCTGACAATTCATCTACTCGATCATTGAAACTTTTTTCCATTGTTTCCATTTCTGAAGACAATTCACTGATTGCATTTCGATTGTGTTTAATATCCAAATCAATTTTGAAAAACTTTTTCTGCACTTTTTGGACTTCTTGGATCAGATTAGCCAATGATCCGGCCATTATATCAATTTGATTCTGCTGATTCTCCTGATGGGTCTTGGCATCCTGCAATTCAGACCGTATATTGGAGACGGTACCCGTCAAGAGATATGATTGATTCTCCAGAGTTTCTATTTTATCACCGGCTTTTACCAACGTTTTGTTTAGCGTCGCAACCGTATCCTTAACCCCATCCACATTCCGACGGTTATAGGCAATATCAACCCGATGATCGTCTATGGTATTCAAAATGTTGTTAATCTGTTTTTTCTGACCCTTTTCATGAGAATGCAGTCTTAAGAGGTCAATCTCAAGTTCATTTTGAAGCGCTTCCAGATTTTTTAACAACTCATAAAGATTTTCCAATACCAGTCCAAGCGAATCATTGTCGTGTTGGACCTGGCCCGTAAGATGGTCCACGTGGTTTTGAAGATGATCTACCCGTTCGGAGATATAAGACAAATCACCGTTTCGCGCAAGATCTTCTCGTCCTATGATATCCTTTGGAAATATTTTAATGGTGCCCTGTTCCGTTTTCAGGAAAATTCTACGGTGATTTTCGTTGACCACTTGCCCTTGAACAATGGAACCATCCTCCAGGAAGAAAATCGTAATGTTCTGGGCAACCATGGGGACAACGGTCAGAAAGAAAATAGCAGACTGAATTATTCTATGTTTCATCTCATCTAGTGGATAAGTCAAGAAGCCTGAATTTATGGAACCTAATCAGCAAAGGTGAAGAATAAAAAAGCCCTGATTAACAGGGCATGAAAATGTGCCGAAGGCCGGACTCGAACCGGCACGGGGTTTCCCCCACTGCCCCCTCAAGA
>CAYNPR010000122.1:0-5023 GCA_964399115.1 uncultured bacterium
TCGATATAAGCGAACGAAATCGCCGAACCCACCAACATGGCGATTAGAGCTTTGACAATGCGCCAACGGAGTTCTTCCAAATGGTCGAGAAATCCCATATCCGTCGTGGAATCCTGATTCATGGTTTTGATTTTTCCAATAAACGAAGTGCCATTTTCAGTGGCGCGCCTTCAATGGTTTCCAATGTTGCAGTTGCATTGTTTAACAGCGCTTTTCTTTCGTCAGTCCAAAATGCATTCTCCAGATTCTCCCTGACCAGATCCGAAACGCGACTACGATAACGATTCAACCGCCTAACGTCCAGGAGCCCTTCTTCTTCCATTACGCGTAGATGGTCCTGGATTCCAATTACCAAAGAACTGATTCCCTCTCCCTGATTTGCAATGGTGTTGTAAACGGGGGGTTCCAATTTTTTATCGGGCAAGGATTGGTGAAGAACGTTTTTCAATGTTGATGCCAACCGATTTGCACCCTCACGATCGGATTTATTGATCACAAAGACATCCGCTATTTCTATGAGTCCCGCCTTCATAAGTTGAATTTCATCTCCGGATTCCGGGACCAGGACCACTACGGTCAAGTCCGCTGCCTTTGCTATGTCGTGTTCACCCTGGCCCACACCGACGGTTTCGAAAATAATGACGTCCTTGCCGCTGGAGGCCAAGACGTCCCCGACATCTTGTGCCTTTCGCGCCAACCCACCTAAATCGCCATGACTTCCCATACTGCGGATGAAAACTCGATCGTCCCACACGTATTTGTTCATCCGAACGCGATCCCCAAGCAATGATCCCCCCGTAAAGGGACTTGTCGGATCCACGGCAATGACACCGACAGATTTATTATTAGCTAAATAAGCGGAAATGAGTTCATTGGTAATTGTACTTTTCCCACAACCGGGCGGGCCCGTAATTCCAATACGAATGGCATTGGACGCATTCACATGCAGATCGGCAAAAAATGATTCCGTCATCGGGTCGTCATTTTCAATGCGAGTGATTGCTTTGGAAATTTTATCGGTATCATTTGAAAGAATACCGGAAATGAGTGATTGTCCCATTTAAGAACCAAATTCCTCTTTAAATTGATTGTAGTTTATTATCACCAACTCATGGCCGTTTCTATCGATAAATCTTTCATCTTCCAATATCTTCAGCGTTCTGGAAACGGTTTCTCTAGACGTTCCAGCCATATTTGCAATGTCTTGCTGGATGGGAGGCTTTGAAATAATCACCTTTCCCTTTTTGATGACGCCTTGTTCATCAGATATGCGAAGAAGACTCAAGGCAATTCGTTTTTCCGCATCGCTTAAGGACAAACTTGTAATCTGTCGATCACTTTCACGGAGCCGATGTGCCATTTCCTTTAATAGTTGGATTGCGATTTGAGGGTATTTTTTTAATGAATCAATAAAATCCTTTCGTTTTAGGGTCAGTGCATCCGTCTTTTCCAACGCAATCACGTTTGCAGAACGCAAGTCTCCGTCAAGTAAGGCCATTTCACCAAAAAATTCGCCCTCGTTCAATATGGCTAAGATCACCTCGCGGCCATCCTTGGAAAGCCGTGTGATCTTGACACTTCCTTCGGTGACGAAAAAACAATCATCACCTTCCGATTCCTCCAAAATAATCACTTGCCCGACATCATAGGATTTTGGAACCATTTTTTTCGAAATATATCCCAATTCAACTCCGGACAACCCATTAAAAATGGAAACATTTTTCAACAATTCTACTTTATTCATATTTCAATATATAACAGATATAATTCTCTATTTAAAATTTTTATCACTACGTCGCCATGATATTAAGAAGGTTTATTCTCTATTAAAAACATCCAAAATAAATGTGATGAAAACATAAACGGCTCATTGACTATAGAAAACCCAAAACGTTAAGTTCCCCAGCTTTTAACGAAAGGAATTCAATTGAATGGATAGACATCCACAACAAATTAAGCGGGAACGCCAAGATCTGAAAAGACGGGCACGTAACGTGTCAAACACGTCGCGCATGCGTTCTGCCATCAACAAAGTCCTAAAATCCGACAATAAGGAAGAAGCCGAAAAAATATATGCTGGTGCCGTAAGTGTAATAGACAAGTCTGTCAGTAAAAAGCTTATTCATAAAAACACAGGTGCCCGCCGGAAGGCTCAAATTACCCGCCATCTCAATTCACTGAGCTGACGATTCCCCATCCTTCAAACCCATCATACGTCTGAGACCTGGTAGTTGGGAGCCTCCTTAACTATCCGAACCTCATGTGGATGGTTTTCCTTCACCCCTGCAGCCGTAATTTGAACAAAAGTTGTATTTTTTCCGAATTCTTCTATCGTTTTTGATCCACAATACCCCATTGAAGATCTGATGCCACCCAAGAGCTGATGGATGGTATTTTTTACCGATCCTCGAAATGGAACCATTCCCTCAATGCCTTCCGGAACTAATTTCGTCGGTTCCGCTCCTTCTTGAAAATAACGGTCCCCACTGCCTTTTTCCATCGCCCCCATGGAGCCCATCCCCCGGTACGATTTATATTGCCGGCCTTCATAAAGAATAGTTTCACCTGGGCTTTCGTTCATACCAGCCAAGATGCTGCCCAACATGACCGAGTCCGCGCCTGCAGCTAAAGCTTTGGCAATGTCTCCGCTATATCTTAATCCGCCGTCGGCAATGATGGGAATGTTCAGCTCTCTCGCAATGTCGACTGCATCCATGATTGCCGTCAACTGAGGCACACCCACGCCTGCAATGACTCGCGTTGTGCAACTCGCTCCAGCACCGATACCGATTTTCACACAATCCACACCGGAATCTATTAATGCTTTTGTCCCTTCTCCCGTGGCCACGTTACCAGCAATAACGTCAAGATTGGAATATTTCTTTTTGATGTTCTTAATGATCTTAAATACGCCTTGAGTGTGCCCATGGGCCGTATCAATGACAATAACGTCCACTTCCATATCGTACAAGGCTCCTACACGATCGGAAGCGTCAGCGGAAACCCCTACTGCAGCCCCTACCCGTAATCGTCCATTTGAATCTTTACATGCATTGGGGAAATCGTCCTTCTTTTGAATATCCTTCACTGTAATCAACCCCGTAAGGTTTTCACTCTCGTCAACGACCAACAGTTTTTCAATGCGATGTTCTTGAAGAATAACCTTGGCTTTTTCAAGTGAAGTTCCCATGGGAACCTTGATCAAATTGTCCGAAGTCATTCTCGATGAGACGGCCTTGGAATCATCCGTCTCAAAGCGAATGTCCCGATTGGTCAATATGCCAACCAACTTGCCATCCTTGACCACGGGAAGGCCGCTTATCTTAAATCTGACCATTATTTTCTTTGCATCTTCAATGGAATCGGATTCATTGATGGTAATGGGATTTAAAATCATACCGCTTTCAGATCGTTTGACGCGGTCAACCATTCCAGCCTGCTTTTTGATCGATAAATTTTTATGAATAATTCCCATTCCTCCCGCTCGAGCCAAAGCAATGGCCATCTCACTTTCCGTGACGGTATCCATGGCAGCACTTAGAATTGGAATATTCAATGCAATTTTTTTGGTTAATCTGGACCTGATGTCCACGTCACGGGGTAAAACATTTGAGCCCTGGGGAACCAGTAAAACGTCATCGAAAGTAAGCGCTTGTTTGAAGGGTGGGCGATTCTTCATTGTCAGTCCACGGAAATACGTTCGTTGACGGTTTGGAGGAATCCACCCGATTGAATTATTGATGCTAAAGATTCCATTTCACCCGAATATACACGATCTCCATATTCAAATTTGCAAATCGTGTTTAACAAATCCAATACGGGTTTAGTGCCTTTTCCGGGTTTTAAATCTGGAAAAGCCGTATGGTTTGCCGCTCCAGCGACCATTAATTCTATAGCCAGAATCATCCTTAAATTTTGTTGTATTTTCAGGAGTTTTCGCCCTGCCCAAGGTGCCATACTCACCAAATCTTCCTGACCTCCAGACGTGGGAAGAGAATCTACGCTGGCAGGGTGAGCCAACGTTTTATTTTCCGAAGCCAGTGCGGCTGCAGTCACATGGGTAATCATATACCCGGATTCCAATCCGGAATTCTTGGTCACAAACGGAGGAATTACGTCTTCAATTCCCTTCATGAAATAATATATGCGTCTTTCGGATACCGCACCCAACTCGGAAAAAGATATGGCCATGAAATCTAGTGCTTGCGCAATATGCTCTCCATGAAAATGCCCGGAACTGACAACGTCGCCGTTTTTTAAGACCAAAGGATTATCGCTGACGCTGTTTATCTCATTATTGACCATCTCTCCAGAACGTGAGATGCCATCCCTACAAGCACCATGGATATGGGGAATACAGCGAAAACTGTAAGGATCCTGTACCTTTCCACAATTTTCGTGAGATTTGACAATCATACTGCCCTGAAGCATCTTTTCAACGTTCCTCGCCACAATTTTCTGCCCCAGGTGGGATTTCAAGGCATGGACGTTCTTATGAAAACCTGCATGGCTTGAAAGGCTGGTTTCAACGGAAAGCGCACCAGCAACGTCGGCAGTTTTTATAAGAATATCCCCATCCAGTAATGCCTTAATCGCCAAAGATGTGGATACCTGGGTCCCGTTAATTAGGCTTATCCCTTCTTTAGGATGTAAAACTATGGGTTTGATTCTTGCTTTTTTCAATGCCGTTTTAGTCGGCAATTTTTTCCCTTTGTAAAACACATGCCCCTCGCCAACTAACGATAATGCCATATGACCTAAAGGAGCAAGATCGCCGCTGGCGCCAACGGAACCTTTTTTCGGAATGACGGGTAGTACGTCACTGTTCAAAAACTGGACAATTTTTTTTGCCAGCATGGGACGAATACCACTGTATCCTTTCACGTAAGTCAGCAGTTTTAAGACCAAAATGATGCGCACCAGCCCAGGTTCCAGAGGCTCGCCGACTCCGGAAGCATGGCTTCGCACCAAGTTCAGTTGGAGCTTTTTTTGGTCTTTTTCATCAATCTTGATCTGGCAAAGA
>CAYNPR010000123.1:0-5020 GCA_964399115.1 uncultured bacterium
GATCCCAAGGAACAAGTTTAGATGGGGACCAACTTTCCTGGGACGGACGAGATAATGATGGAGATTATGTGTCCAGCGGGGTTTATCTTTTAACGATTTATGGGAAAAACAATTCTCAGACAGTTGAAAAAATAACTGTGATCAAGAAATGACGCAGAATCAAACCTGAGCGGTTTCCCATCATTGTTTTTATGATCACATTACAAAGAAACAATGAATCCAGAAATAAATATTACTTGTGGAATATTAAGTATAAAGAGAGTGATCTTAAAATTATTGTGATTTAAAATTGCAGATGGCTTTAAAACCGATTTTCACGATCATCGGTGCTACCGCCAGTGGGAAAACTAATATCAGTGTCGAACTGGCTAAACTCCTTAATGGCGAAATCATTGGATTGGATTCTCGACAAATCTACCACGGAATGTCCATCGGAACTGCTCAACCCGCAAAAGAAGATATGGACGGAATTCCACATCATTTATTCGGATTCCGGGAGCCATCGAAACCTATTTCAGCGGGAGAATACGCTAATCTGGTTCGAGAGAAAGTGACGGAAATTCAATCTGATGGAAAAGTGCCGATTATTTGTGGTGGGGCAGGACTTTACTATCGAGTTTTGACAAAAGGGATTTTTGAAGGAAGTGTTTCCGATCTGCCGACTCGTGGACGATTGGGAGAATCCTATGAAAAAGATCCGGTTGCATTGCTGGAGCGTCTTAAATACATTGATCCTGACTATGCAGAGATAGTTCATATCAATAATAAAAAAAGGCTCGTTAGAGCCTTGGAGATATACGAAGCCACGGGAAAACCGCCGAGTGAACATTTTGCTGAACAGGAAAAAAATCCGGTTGAATCATTGAATTTGTTCACTGTTTTATTGCATTGGAATCGAGAAGTTCTTATCGAAAGAATTGCCCAGCGAACCGGGGAGATGCTGGACAACGCCTGGATTGATGAGGTAGAAGATTTACTTGAAAAACAGGATGAATCCGGTGAAATCTATCCAGCCTTGGATTCCATTGGCTACCGGCAAATCCAATCCTATTTAAAAGAGAAAATGACCTTTGATGAAATGAAGGAGGAGATCGTGATCCGCACCCGGCAGTTTTCCCGCCGGCAGATGCAGTGGTTTAAAAAAGAGAAAATTGATTTAATTTTAGAAATGGACAATCTCAACGGGGAAAATATACCGGGAATAATTTTTGACTTGGTTTCCGGATAAGACTTATTAGCATTGAAATAGCATCTTTTTACATTAACCCAAACGTAACACCAGCGGAAATGATGGATTTACCCCAATCACTATTTTTTAGAGCATCACCGGTGATACTTGTACCCAGATTCAAAACCAATCCTTGATGGACTTTAACTATTTTTACGCCGTGCCCTGTTATGATTGTATCATTAAAAGTTAGAATACCAGCTCGGTATTCCATGGCCATTGCATTTGATATCGTTTTTTCAAACCTTCCATTGACCAAAAGCCCGTTATCAATCCTGTATTCGCCGTAGTGTGAGCCGGGCAGAAAGTCCAATAATTCCAATTCCCAAACGCCGCCGACGATGAATTGATTCACCGTATTCAGGTGATCACTGAATAAATATTTTCCTGAAACAGTGGTTTGATATTTTTCAAATTTCTTTCCGATACCACCAGAGATATACCCTTTCAGCCATGCATTTTCACCGAGGAAAAACTGAATATGAGTTTGTGCTTTATGTCCATCCCACAGGTTATTGAAAAAATCTTCAAATCCTACATTCCGGTAGGTTCCGGAAATAGAATATCCAAAATGTGGACCGTCCCAGAAAGTCAAGATATCCTCAGGGAGTCCCTTTACATTTTCTTTCCGGACAATCAAATTAATTTGACTGGTAAAATTCCGTCCGTACTTCTTTTTGAAATAAAATTGCGTGAGATAGGTTGCATTTTCATAATTCAGGGTAGTGTCCCGTTCCCCATTTTTGTATTGATAAATGGATGCATTGGAATTCACCGGTGAAAGATCCTGGGACAAGCCCACAGTCAAATTCTTATTAATTCCAAATTCACCTTTCAGCAGGATCGTCCAGCCTACCATGCCGAATTGGAACAAGCGATGATCTTCAGTGGGAATGATGGAAATGACAGCCGGCGCCACCAGTTTTGGTGACTGGTAACCTAGATTCACTAAGTAAATGGGCGTCCCTGCAAATAATGGGAGTAGGATAATTCCTGATATGAATCGCTTAAAGGCCATAGCGCGCCAGTTCTCCGGCGACCCGTTCCCCTTGATAACGAGCCATGGTCATGATGGATACCATGGGATTCGCACCGCAGGATGTTGGGAATGAGGAGGAGTCACATACCATAAGATTATGGACATATTTGGATTCGCAGCGGGAATTCAGGATGCCCATTTCATGATCTTCACCCATGCTCACCGTTGCCTGGCAATGAGCAGAGGTGATTTGGGTCTGGTGGGGACGAAAGGTTAATTCGCCACAGTATTCTGCTTGTGATCTAATCTTAAAGTGGGGCCGGTTCAATGTACCGATGGGTTCTTCCGAGGGGAGCATCACTTCCTTAGCGCCACTGCCAAACATGATTTCCACACCTTTTTTTACTGCAATGCGCAAGCGTTTTTTGTCGCCGTCTGTGAGGCGGTAAATGATTTCCGGTTTTTGCGCAAAGGAATTCCAAACTACCCTGTTCTTTTTCACTGGTGTGTCCACCAGCATGACGCCAAATCCGTTGATCTGTGGATAGTTCAGGATCATGTCAAAATGGGGAGAGCCAAACCCCGGAACCATCCCGGCTGCGTAAATGGGATGCCCGAAGAGGCATTCGTAATAGAATCCATGGGATTCATAAAAATGGTCCGAATACATACTGCCGGTGATGCCGCGGTAATTCACCAGTTTTTTGTCTTGTACGCCAATAATCGGCAGGCTGGGATGAATAATGAGTCCACGGCCCAATGTATTGTTTGGATTCGGGTGTTTTGACCGAAATAATAGGGAAGGTGATTCCACGGCTCCGGCGGCTACAATGATCAACCTGGCGGAAATGGAGACGGAACCTGATGAGTATTTATTCGGAAGGGATATCTCATCCGCTACAATTATTTTCCCTTGGATCCCGGTTGCTTTTTGATTCCCGTTCTTCCCGGAAAATTGGATCTTTTCAACATCAAAATTATGAATCACTTCTACACCGTTCCGGATGGCGTCAACAATGTAAGTGATCATCGTGCTCATTTTTCGATCGTACTTGCAGCCAACAGTGCAAAATCCGCAGCCAATGCAGTTTTTCATATTCAGTTCGAATTTCTTGAATGACACACCCTCCGCTTGACAACCCTCCGAAAAAAGCCTGTTATTGTCATTCACCATATCGTCCGGCGGTTCATGAATATGGATACGCTTCCGGACATTTTGTAAAGCATTGGGTATGTTTAGCCCGCCAATGCCAAAATCGTTTGCTTTAGAATCAAAGGAATATTGGTCAACCCCGTACTCGGATTTCCATTTTTCCCAGACCGATTGCACAGGATCAAAACATAACGCTACGTTTACGGTTGTGCCACCACCTACGCACTCACCGCCGCGGACAGCAATGGATCCATCTTTTGTACCCCGGGTGCCTCGATCAGCAAATAAATGCCGCGCGCCCAGTTCTTCCTGAACGATGGTTGCGCCCTCATAATATCCACCTTTTTCCAAAAGAAGAATCTTTTTATCCGTTTTCTCTGCCAGGGTCGCTGCCAAAACGCCGCCGGCAGCACCTGACCCTATGATAACAATATCGGCTTGGAGCTTCATTGGTTTTCCTTTGGATCAAAATGACCGGCATAACCCATAACGTCCCACATTTCTTCCTGGCAGTAGGCGCAGGCATTAATCACACCCTTGGCGCTGTTAAAAAACATGCGGCGAATGGTGAAATGGCTTTGGCTCCACAAATAAAAATAGTCTGCTTGCGCTTCCCTAGGTGCGTCCATAAACGATTCATGATAACCGTGCGTATTTTCAAATTCATTGAAAAGGGATTGGTCATGACTGACAAATTCCTCGATTTTTGAATTGATTTCGCTATTTTCCAATTTTTCAAATTCCCGAAACAATTTTGCTTCCTCATCAATGATAGCAGGGAGTCGTTCCTGATAAAGTTGTATATCATTAAACAGGACAAACGCCCGCTGGAAGGGTTCCTGTCTCTCTTCAGTCAAAGGAAAATGAATATCAATATTTTTTAAAACTATATCGGGCGTTATCGTGGGGAATTGGGGATGATCGAAGGGCAGCACCAAGTTTATCAATGATCGTAGAATTGGGTTATAATGATCCGGATGGGGATCGTTGATTAAAAGATGGATAAAACGGGTTTTGGGTAAAAACGGCGCACAACTGGACAATCCCAAAACTGTGATTGCTTTCAGGAAATTCCGTCTGGAAATATGCCCGCTATCGGAGAGCATAGTTCTGTTTATTCAGTGAATGTTTCATAGACCCTAATGAATTGTAAAGACTTTGGCAGTTTCATTCAAGTTTAATTCATGGAATTTTGGCTAAAGTGAATTTTGAATTAATATTTCTTAATGAGAAACGAATAATGTAGATTTTGGAGCTTTAAAACCCTTTAAATCGGTCCTGCGAGGCCGGAAAGGGCAGGGAAAGACCTCCGCGCAAGATGAGAAACCTCTGCCCGGAGGTTTTTTTTTTGGAAAAAATGGAGATTAAATGAGCAACAAAATTTTAATGGATGCTGCCTCAGTGGATCGGTCCATCACCCGCTTGAGCCATGAGATTCTTGAGTGCAACGCTAACGCGGATGACATTGTACTGATCGGGATTCATAATCGTGGTGTACCCTTAGCGAGCAGAATTCAAGCCAAGATTCAAGAGTTCAGCGAAATTGATTTAAAACAGGGCTCCTTGGATATCACTTTTCACCGTGACGATTACAGGGAACGCTTAGTTATGCCGCAGGTGAAAGGGACAGATATATCATTTTCCTTGGACGGGAAAGTGG
>CAYNPR010000124.1:0-5013 GCA_964399115.1 uncultured bacterium
AATGGACAAATCATCTTTTTTTAATGTTCTAATAATGGATGAAGTGGAATCGTGGATGTGGAGATTAATCCAATGATCCGATCCACTGGCGGATTTCAAATTCACACCAACTTTTTGTTCATTGGTGGAAACGCCATGGATATCACCAATCCCTACTGCATCGCAGGTTCGGATGATGGCCGCAAGATTGTGGGGTTTATGCACATTGTCCATGACGACGGTCAGATCTGGCTGCCGCTTATTTAGAATGTCTTTTATCTTTTGGAATCGTTCGGGAGTCATATAATCCGTTAAATTCTATTCGTGAATATTTCATCTAAATCTATAAAGAAAAAGGCAGAAGAACTTGGGTTTCAAAAGGTGGGCATCGCCAAGGCGGAATCCACTCCTGAAGAGAAAATGGATCTGGATAATTGGTTGAAGCAGGACCGCCATGCCACCATGCATTGGATGAAGAAAAGGAGAGATGAACGGGGCGATATCTACACCTACTTCCCGGAAGCAAAATCCGTGATTTCCGTAGGTTTGAATTATTATGTTGGCAAAGGCCAGAAAAACATCAATTCAGAAATAAAGTTCAGCAATTATGCCTGGGGAGACGATTACCACGAAATTTTAAAAAAAGGGCTCTTTCAATTGCTGGGATGGATACAGAAATTCAACTCGGGCGTAAAAGGAATCGTTTGCGTAGACACTTCGCCCGTCATGGATAAGGTTTGGGCTCAACGCGCAGGTCTTGGATGGCAGGGTAAACACACAAACCTCATTACTCGGGATTATGGCAGTTGGCTATTTCTTGGAGAAGTGATTCTGGATGTGGAATTGGAGTATGACTCGTTTTTTGATGATGATCTTTGCGGTAGTTGCACTGCCTGTATTGATGCCTGCCCCACCCAAGCCCTGGACGAATACCAAATCGATGCTGGGAAGTGCATTTCGTATCTCACCATTGAGCATCGGGGTGATCTGCCTAAAGACCAGAATGATCTCCATGGTTGGATCTATGGCTGTGACGTTTGCCAGGAAGTATGCCCCTGGAATGAGAAATTTTCGGATACATCCGATATTCCCGAGTTCCAACCTAGGCAAGAGATTTTAGAATGGTCCAACGAGGATTGGCAAAATTTAGACGAAGAAAGATTTCGTAAATTATTTAATGGTTCCGCCGTTAAGCGGACGAAATATACTGGATTGAAAAGGAATATTATTTCAAATTAGAAGGAGAGAGTTATGCCAAAAGTAGGTATTGTATTATCAGGCTGTGGCGCCCAGGATGGTGCCGAAATACATGAATCGGTCATTGCGCTGTTGGCTTTGGATCGAGCCGGGGCTGATGTAACAATCATGGCCCCTGACATGAACCAGTTTCAGGTCATTAACCATTTGACCGATGAAGAAATGGACACGTCCCGAAACATTTTAATTGAATCCGCCCGAATTGCCCGCGGTAACGTTGTGGATGTGGCCACTGTAACCGACGATGAATTGGATGCGTTGATTTTCCCAGGTGGAACTGGCATGGCGAAAAATATTTTCGATTATGCCATGGCGGGAGCGGAATGTACTATTATCAATGACGTTCAACGGCTCACCATGGAGATATTGGAAGCGGGAAAACCCTTGGGCGCCATCTGCATCGCACCCGTAATGGTTGCAAAAATACTCCAGAAAATGGGAAGGAATGGGAAGGTGACTGGTGGCTGTAACGAGGACATCTCAAACGATATTCAGACCATGGGAATTGAAACGGAATCCGTTGGCCCTGGAGATATTGTGATCGATGAAAAAAATAAGATTGTCACCACGCCGGCTTATGTGGAAGCTCAGTCCATCAAGGAAGCGGCGGAAGGAATAGAGAAGTTGGTGGATAAAGTGCTTGAGATGATTGAAGCTTGATCAAAAAATAAAAATTCAACCGGGTTGTCGATTCGATTGAACCAAAATCCATAAGAGCGGTTGATGTGTATGCCGAGAGCAAAAGCTTCATGGATTACTCCTGCTTTATGGTAACGGTACCATCAGTCGCCCGCAGCCACAATGGGATTGTGCCTCCCAGAATCTTTCCAGTTCCCGTAACTTGAAAATTGGATGATTGAACGTTTATGGATATATCGGAGTTCAAATCCGTTGCATCAACGTTCCCGTAGATCTCCACGTCAACGTTGACAGGCAACCCTATGGGGACCTGGATGAAAATATCGCCATTTTTTGTCTCCAGGCTGATATTGTACCCACTGATTCCCGAATCATAGCCCAGTAACATCTCGATATCGCCTGCTACAGTGGATGCATTCACGGCTCCAATGATGCCGATGCCCTGAATCTCACCGCCGGAAGTATGACATTTCAGGGAGCCTACAACTTGGTTTGTCTCTATGTTTCCGCCTAAGGTGCTAACGTCCACATGACCGGTGATTTGTTTCAGGTCAATATTTCCGCCTGAAGTTTCTCCTTTCAGGTCCGCCGTGATGATTTCCGCATGAATATCCCCGCCAGAGGTTCGGCAATTCACTGATTCGCCTTCGATATTTTCCAAGGTTATGGATCCGCCGGTGGTTTGTGCATCAATATTTCCGTTCAGATGAAGAAATCCAAGATCCCCGCCAGAAGTGGACGCATTGAACTGGCCCTCTGAATTTACAATTTCAATATTCCCACCAGAGGTATGGACACGGATCAATCCATCAATATGAGAAATGTCGACATTGCCACCAAATGTTTGTATTTCGATTCGTCCCATCATATTTGAAAGTATCATGTCTCCACCACTGGTTTTCAACATGGATTCTCCCCGAATGTCCCTTACGTCAATATCGCCGCCAGCCGTTTCCAGGTCCAGGTTTATATACATAGGGATGTTCCATTCAAATCTGGTTTCAATATCTTTTTGATATTGTGTTGTCTTTTCGGATTTAACCTGGATCAGGTTGTCATCCTCAATATGAAAAACCTGAATTTTGTTATAATCCACTAATTGTTTGGCTTTTTTCTCTGTAATGGATTTTATGTTTCGAAGGATCATCAATTCTGCTCCCGAACCGCTATGCCCCTTTACAAAGATTTCGCCTTCCACGTTTGAAATAGAAATCGTGTAGTTGCCAATATCAGGCACGGAATCGAACCGATACGTTTCCCTGTAATGATAGTTATTATCCTGATCGTTCTCAAATACCTCGGCTGTTTTTTGACCGAAAAGAATTGACGTAAACTGAAAAATAAATATTATGAATTGATATGTTTTGTTCGTTGAAATCATTTCCTGCGACTTTTTATTCGTCTTGAAATTCAATTTACCATTAATGGCAAAACAAAAAAAGCCCCCTAGGGAGCTTTTTCTGAATTTAAAAGAGTTTTCGTCTATAAACCCGTTTCAGTCACTGTCTTTTTTACCACTTCCAACGTATTATTCAATTGTGCTTGCTCATCATCCGTCAGCGTGAATTCCAACACTTTTTCCACACCACCAGCGCCAATGACAGTTGGAACACCGATGAAATAACCGTCAACTCCAAATTCTCCTTCACAGAGAGATGCGCAAGGAATTACCCGTTTTTTGTCTTTGATGTATGATTCAGCCATTTCGATGGCGCATTGAGCGGGCGCATAGTATGCGGAACCATTTCCAAAAAGTTTTACAATTTCCCCACCGGCAAAACGAGTGCGATGCTCAATTTCAGCCAAACGTTCTTCAGAAACTAGGTCCGTGACCGGTACGCCGCCAATTGTAGCCAAACGGGTGATGGGTACCATGCTGTCTCCATGTCCACCCAAAACCATACAGGTAACGTCTTGAACGGAATAACCTGTTTCCATAGCGATGAAGGTTCGAAATCGACCACTGTCCAATGCCCCAGCCATACCAACAACTTGATTTTTTGGGAATCCAGACACTTTATGAAACGCATAAACCATAGCATCCAATGGATTTGAAATCACAATAACAAAGGAGTTGGGGGCTTGTTCCCTAATATGGGTCGCAACGTCTTTCATGATACCTAGGTTGATTTCCAAAAGGTCTTCGCGATCCATGCCCGGTTTACGGGGAATACCCGCTGTAATGATGAAGATGTCCGTATCCTTTACGTCGTTCCAATCCGACGTACCGGTTAGGTTGGAATCGTACCCATCGTGTGGACGAAGTTGCATAATGTCCAAGGCCTTGCCTTTGGTCATACCTTCTGCTTGGGGAATGTCGAAGATAACAACGTCTCCCAGTTCCTTTTGTGCGGCCAAGAGTGCCAGATTACCGCCTATTTGGCCACCACCGATCATTGTAATTATTTTTCGAGACATTTAAAATTTCCTTTTTAGTTTATTCAATAAAAAACCCCGTTGTTTACGGGGTTTTAAATATCAAACTTCTGTAATGATCGTTACAATTTTTCGATTTCGACCTTTACGACCGAATCTCACTGTTCCATCCGCCGTAGCGAAAAGAGAATCATCGTTGGCGCGACGCACGTTCATTCCGGGATGAATTTTTGTTCCCCTTTGTTTCAGGATAATTGTTCCGGCGAGAATAGCTTGTCCGTCGGCAACTTTCAGACCTAGAAATTTTGCATTGGAATCGCGACCGTTTCTTGAACTTCCTTGTCCTTTCTTATGTGCCATAATTTATTTTTCCTTCCGCACCGTTGTTTTTGCTTTAGGTTTAGGTTTTTTAGGAGCAGCTTTTTTCTTTGCTGCGGATAATTTTATTTTTTGAATTTCAATCTCGGTATACCCTTGGCGATGGCCATTTTTCCGTTGGTATCCTTTCCGTCTCTTTTTTTTGTAAACCAAAATTTTTCTTTCTCGACCATGTTCTAGAACCATGGCTGTCACGGATGCACCTGCGACTAAAGGTTTACCAATCTTGGTATCCTTTCCATTTTGAACCAGCAAAACGTTGTCAAAATTAACTTTTTTCCCGGTGTCCACTGATTGTTTGGGGACACGGAGCTTAGCCCCTTCCGTAACCTTGAACTGTTTTCCTGAAATATTGACGATAACGTACACTATGGTCTCCTAAAA
>CAYNPR010000125.1:0-5000 GCA_964399115.1 uncultured bacterium
TTCCTTTGCTCCAGTATTATCTGCGACCTTTAATCTCGTTTCTTGTTGAATCACTCATCTATACCATTTTTACTGATTCACGAACTATTTCACTAACTTGCCAGCGTTTTCTTTTACTCATGGGGCGCATAGCCAACATTTTAACTATGTCACCTTCTTTAGGCTGAACCGATGCTACATGAACCAGATATTTTTTATATCGTTTAACCCGTTTCCCATAAACCGGATGAGGAATTTCCCGCATGACTCGGACATTCACCGTTTTATCCATTTTCGTACTGATGACTTCACCGATCAGTGTTTGACGCCTGCGTTCAGCTTTCATGTTTTCTCACCTTGATTCACCCGGATTCCAAGTTTATACTCGTTTAAAACCGTTTTTATTTGTGCTATTTCTCTTTTTGTTTTTTGAATGACGGTTTTGTCTTCCAATTGCTGAAGAGCTTGTTGAAATCTGAGATTTTGCAACGCTTCCAGATTGTCTTCCAGCTTTGCCTTTAACTCCACGTCATTCATTTCACGAAGTTGCATTGCCTTCATCAGATCATTCTCCGTTCCGTAATCTTTGTTTTCAATGGGAGTTTGTTTCCTGCTTCACCAAACGCCTTTTCTGCTTGTTCTCGTGAAACACCTTCAACCTCGAATAAAATTCTACCCGGTTTTACGACAGCCACCCAATGGTCCAATGTTCCTTTACCTTTACCCATCCGAGTTTCCGCTGGGCGAGCAGTTACAGGTTTGTCCGGGAATATGCGAATCCACATTTTTCCGATCTTTCTAACAACTCGCGAGATTACAATACGTGATGATTCAATTTGCCTAGCGGTTATCCAGCCTGGTTCCGTTGCTTTCAATCCATATGTACCGAATGCGACATAATTACCTCGCATGGCCATTCCACGGGTATTACCTCGATGAACGCGTCTAAATTTTGTTTTTTTCGGTTCTAACATTAATGATTCTCTTATTTACTACGGTGTCCAATGCATATCCATACCTTGATCCCAATTACCCCATAAGTTGTTTGAGCTTCCGTCAAATAATAGTCAATATTGGCGCGAAGGGTGTGAAGCGGCACACTGCCGTCGGCAAATTTCTCACTCCGAGCAATTTCCACGCCTCCTAGACGACCGGCAACATTAATCCTAATCCCATTAGCTCCCATACGCATCGTAGATTGGATGGCTTTATTCACAACCCTACGATAGGATATTTTCTTTTTCAATTGTATAGCAATATTCGCACCAACAAGAGCAGCATCCAATTCGGGGCGTTTAACTTCAGAAATATTAATTTGTGCATCTTTCGTCCCGGTTAATTGACGTAATTCTTTTTTCAAGCGGTTCACTTCCTCTCCACCACGACCTATGACAATCCCTGGGCGGGCTGTGTGAATTGTTATTGTAACTTTCTTGGTTGCACGAGAGATTTCAACTTTTGAAATTCCGGCATTGGGTAACCGATGCTGAATATATTTCCTAATCTGAACATCTTCCATAAGTTCAGCAGAAAAATCATTTTTTTGAGCAAACCAGTTTGAACGCCAATTACGATTGACATTTAACCTGTAACCAATTGGATGTGTTTTTTGTCCCAAATTATACCTCGTTATTTTTCGTCTGTAACCACAATCGTGACATGACTTGTAGGTCGGTGACGCCGCGAAACACGACCCATAGCCGCTGCACGAAATCTCTTCATGACGGGGCCACCATTCACAAATGCATCTTTTATGTCCAATCTTTCCGGCTCTATATTTTCTTCCGGATTGACGTTTATAAGATTAGCTACCGCGGATCGTAAAGTTTTTTCGATCACTTCTGCACCTTTTTCTGGTGAAAAGTGAAGTTGATTTAACGCATCTTCTACCTTCAAACCACGAATGTTATCTAAAGTCTTCCTGATCTTTCTTGGGGACTGATGAACATATCGAGATACAGCTTTGGCTTCCATAATCAACTCTTTCTATCACCTGAATGCTGCCTGAAGATCCGGGTTGGAGAAAATTCACCCAATTTATGACCTACCATATTTTCAGATATAAACACAGGTATAAACTTATTCCCATTGTGTACTGCGAAGGTATGCCCCACAAAATCTGGAGTAATCATGGATCGTCGAGACCAAGTTTTGATCACTTTCTTCTTTCCACCTTCATTCATATTTTGAACTTTTTTCAAAAGTTTTTCATCCACAAAAGGTCCTTTTTTTAAAGATCGGCCCATATTCCCCTATCGTCTCCGTTTCACAATCATTTTATCGGACATTTTATTTTTTTTCCTTGTTTTATATCCCTTGGTAGGTTTTCCCCATGGTGTGCAAGGATGGCGCCCACCAGACGATTTCCCTTCACCTCCACCCATAGGGTGGTCAACAGGATTCATGGCAACACCACGAACTTTTGGTCTACGCCCCAACCAACGTGATCGTCCAGCCTTCCCAGAAACAATTTGTTCATGAGTACGGTTTCCTACCTGACCAATCGTAGCCAGACAGGTTTCACGAACCATTCTAACTTCGCCAGATGGTAATCTCAATGTACAAAAACTACCATCCTGTGCCATCACTTGAGCAGAAGCACCAGCAGATCTAACCATTTGTCCGCCTCGGCCAGGTTCAAGTTCAACATTGTGCACAAATAAGCCTGTTGGGATATTTTTCAAAGGCAGTGTATTTCCAACTTTTATGGGTGAATCTTCACCTGATTGAATTGTGTCGCCTACTTTCAAACCGACTGGCGTCACGATATATCGTTTCTCCCCGTCATTATAATGAATCAATGAAATAAAAGCCGAACGATTTGGGTCATACTCAATGGTTGCAACTTTCCCGGGTATACCAAACTTATTTCTCTTAAAATCTATGATGCGATAGCGACGCCTATGACCTCCACCACGGCGACGCGCAGTTATTCGCCCATGGTTATTTCTTCCACCGCTTTTTCTCAAAGCAACCGTCAATCCTTTCTCTGGCGTATCCGTAGTTAATTCAGCGAAATCGGAACGTGAAGCAAACCGAGAGCCGGGCGTAATTGGTTTTAATTGTTTTAATCCCATAACTAACCTGTCGCCTCTCCACGGACCAGATCAATTGTTGAACCGGATTCAAGCGTCACAATGGCTCTTTTACAACCAGAACGCTTCCCGGATGTTCTGATAGTGCGACCTCCGCTTCGAACCGTCATTTGTTTGGTTTTTCCCATCCGATTGATAGTTGCAACTTTAACGACTTTAACATCAAACTTTTTCTCTATGGCTTTTTTAATCTCAGGTTTATTGGCCCCCTTGGAGACAAGGAACGCATATTTATTCTCACGCTCCTCAAGCATTGCCATCTTTTCCGTTAAAATTGGTTGTATAATGATTTTTTGGTACATGACTATTTGGATAAAATTTCAGTTAATACGGCCATGCTGGACTTATCAATCAATAACGTTTCGCAATCAATAAGATCATATGCGCTGACGTTGGCAGCATCCACGAGGTAGACATTTCGCAAATTACGGGTCGCCAAATCTAGATTTTTATCATACCCTGTTGACACTAACGTGATTTTTGCGGTTCCCAAGTTAAGTTTCTTTAAAATGGATACGAATTCCGACGTTTTGTTACTGGATAACGTCAAATCATCGATTATCATTAATTTCCCTTCAGCCACTTTGCTGGAAAGGACGGAACTTCTGGCAAGTTTGCTCAATTTTTTTGGCAATTTATGATTGTGTTTATGCGGTTCTGGACCAAAGGTAACACCGCCACCTCGCCATAACGGAGATCGAATAGTGCCAGCACGAGCAACGCCTCGTCCTTTTTGACGCCATGGTTTCCTTCCTCCACCATTAACGAGAGCACGATTTTTGGTAGCGTGCGTACCTTGCCGCAAATTTGTCAATTCAGCCAAAACCACCTGACGCACAACGGCTTGATTGGGTTCGATTCCAAAAATAGTTTGATCTGCTTTATAATCACCAGACTTTGAACCATCAATTTTTAAAATATCCAATTTCATCTTACTTCGTAACTACTATCGTTCGATTCTTCGCCCCAGGGATCGCACCTTTTACGATGAGATGATTATTTTTCCGGTCTACTTTTACGACAATAAGGTTTTCTACTGTCACTTTTTCATTCCCAGTTTGTCCCGCCATCCGCATTCCCGGAAATACGCGGGATGGATCTGATGCTTGACCTATGGATCCGGGCGCTCTTTCCGTATGCCCAGTACCATGGGTCTTTTTTTGACGTGAAAAATTGTGACGTTTTATTACACCACTAAACCCTTTACCCTTGGATATACCTGAAACGTTCACATAATCACCTTCCTGAAAAAGACCAACGTGAAAAATTTGTCCGGTTTTATACTCGAAACCTGGAATCTTATTAAATTCAGCTAACACCTTTTTGGGTGAAATCCCTGCTTTTTTATAATGTCCATTCATTGGCATGTTGGTATGTTTATCCTTACGATCTCCATAGCCAACCTGAACTGCTTCATATCCATCCTTTTCACTCGTTTTTATCTGTGTCACGGTACAGGGTCCAGCTTGTAACACCGTTACAGGTATAATCTGACCATTTTCATCAAACACTCGCGTCATTCCGATTTTTTTACCAATGAGTCCGCGCATTCCTTACACCTTGATCTCAATATCTACACCAGCGGGCAAATCCAATTTCATCAAAGATTCAACAGTTTTTGGAGTTGAATTCAAGATGTCAACTAACCTTTTGTGTATCTTCGTTTGAAATTGCTCTCGGGATTTTTTATCAACGTGAGGAGAACGCAAAACGGTATAGATAGACCGTTTGGACGGCAATGGAATTGGACCCGAAATAATTGCACCTGTCGATTTGGCAGTTTTCACTATTTTCTCAGTGGATTTATCCAACAACATATGATCGTAGGCTCTAAGGCTGATTCGTATTGTCTGTTTTGCCATTTTAAATAACTATTCCATAATCTCCGTAACGACGCCGGCACCCACAGTGTGGCCGCCTTCCCGA
>CAYNPR010000126.1:0-4895 GCA_964399115.1 uncultured bacterium
CAGTCATGACAGATGTTATTTTGAGCCATGAAGGCACTTTGGATAAGTATATTGGCGATGCGATCGTTGCTTTTTATGGAGCGCCAGCCCCAGTTTTAAATCAAGAGAAGAAATCTTGCGAAACGGCACTGGCCATGCAAGAGGCGTTGGGAGATTTAAGAAAAAAATGGGAATCTGAGGGTGATTGGCCGGAGATCGTTTATTCAATGCTTCATAGAATCGGCCTGAACAGCGGGAAAATGGTCACGGGTAATATGGGATCCGAAGTGCGAATGAATTATACAATGATGGGTGATACCGTAAACTTGGCCGCCCGGCTCGAATCTTCAGCGAAACAATATGGCATCTATACCTTTGTGGGTGAAAACGTATATGAAGCGACCAAGGATGATTTTATGTTTAGATTTATTGATTTTGTACAGGTCAAAGGGAAAAGTATTCCCGTAAAAGTATATGAACTGCTTTCTTGGAAGGATGAGGCAGATCTGTCTGCAATGGAATTAATCAAGATGTTTGAAGAGGGGCTGGATCACTACTTCCAGCAGAAATGGGACGATGCGATTAATCTGTTTAAAAAGGCCGAGGAAAAGGAAGAAAAATTCAAAACACGAAATACCAACCCTTCCGCCGTGTTCATTGAACGGTGCAATTTGTTTAAGGACAACCCGCCTGGAAAAGAATGGGATGGTGTTTGGACCATGACCTCAAAATAAAATTCCATATTTGAACTTTTCCTTAGTCTCATTGTTAATGAGTAGTTTTCACCAATAAAATTGATGGAAAAATCACGCGGACACATTCTCTGGGTGGATGATGAAATTCACCATTTAAAACCCCACATTATTTTCCTTGAAGAAAAAGGGTATTCGCTTTATCAGGCGACTAATGGACATGATGCAGTCGCATTAACGGACCAAACCCATTATGATTTAATTTTACTGGATCAATCCATGCCTGGTATGGATGGATTGGAAACCCTGTCCGAGCTTAAAAAAATCCGTGCTTCAATTCCCGTCATCATGATTACAAAAACGGAGGATGAATGGTTGATGGATGAGGCCATTACAGGTCAAGTAGAACAGTTTCTGATCAAACCGGTGAATCCAAGTCAAATCTTTATGGCGTGCAAACAAACTCTGGAACGAATCCAACTTCGGGAACAAAAGTTCACAAGTGATTACTTGAAGGATTTTCAGAATATTGATCTTCGATTGCAAGAGTCCATTAATGCGGATGGATGGTGGGAGTTGTACAACCGACTGGTAGATTGGCAAATCATATTTGATCGATACAAGGATACGGGTCTTAGATCCATTCTGGAAGAACAAATCGGGTCGTGTAACCGGGAATTTGGTCATTTTATACATAAAAATTATACGGCCTGGCTTAATTCTGAAGATAGGCCAAACTTATCTCCGGACATTGTACCAAAATTTGTCAAACCTATATTGGAGGAAAATAAGAAAGTATGCATCTTGGTCGTAGATTGCCTGAGACACGATCATTTTAAATCCATTCTGCCCATACTGGAGTTGTTTTTCACAATTGAGATGCATTATAATTTTTCCCTATTGCCATCAGCCACACCTTATTCCAGAAATGCGATTTTTAGTGGAATGTTTCCCGATGAAATGGTTAAAAAGTATCCGGAACAAGCAAATGATATGGAAAATGATTCGCCCAGCCTGAATCAATATGAAAAACAATTTTTGTTGGATCAGTTAAAACGAGAAGGACTTGGAAATAAATCCGTACACTATCATAAAATCTGGGCCGTGGAAGAGGGTAATAAATTCCAAAACAGGATCAAGGATTACGTCCAACAGGATATTTTAGCATTGGTGGTGAATTTCGTAGATATTTTGGCTCATAAAAGTTCCCAAACGGAAATTTTGAAAGAAATGGTTCCTGATGAATCCGGTTATCGAACGGCAGTAAAATCCTGGCTGGAACACTCTTGGCTTCTCCAGGTACTGAAGCAATTGAGTGCAAGTGGGTTTACAGTTGTCATGACAAGCGATCATGGCAGCATTCGCGTGCAAAGGAGTGTCATGGTTTCCGCTGATCGTGCGGCATCTTCGGGTGTCCGGTATAAATATGGCCGAAATCTGAATACGAGCGATAAAAATGCAATCGTTATCAAAGACCCTGAGACTTTTCGCTTACCGGTGTTTGGCCCCCAGCCCAGTTATATTTTTGCAAAAGACGACTGTTTTTTCATCTATCCAAATCAGGCTCATAAATACCAAGCTCAGTTGAAAAATTCCTTCCAACACGGTGGTGTCAGTATGGAAGAAATGCTTGTGCCCATCGCGGTTATGAAGAGTCGTGGATCATGACCTTTGAGTGTAATTCCGTTACGGAAACTCATCATTTAGCCAAAAAAATTGTTTCCAAAATATTTCCTGGAGCGGTGATTGCACTTATAGGGGATCTTGGAACTGGAAAAACAACGTTTACGCAGGGTTTCGCTAATGCGTTGGGTATTCGTCAAAGGGTTGGATCACCCACATTTAAATTGGTGTCCGAATATGAAGGATCGCCTTACAACCTTTATCATATTGATTGTTACCGATTGGAAAGTGCGATGGATTTCATGAATATAGGTGGAGAAGAATATTTATATCCCGACAATAGCGTTTCCGTCATTGAATGGGCGGATAAAATAAAAGAGGCTCTCCCGAATGGAACCATTTTTTTACAATTTTCTCGATCGGAAGAAAACCCAAATTGCAGAATAATAAGAATTGAAGGTTTCAATGGCGAACTCTAAACTCATTATTTCGGTAGAAACGTCCTCGATAGTTTGTGGAGTTGCCGCCATTGATGGGAATGAGATTTTATCGTCGGTTGAGAAATCTATTCCCAGAAAACACGCTGAAATATTACCATCTTATTTTCAAAAGGTAATGCATCAGGCAGGAAAAACGCTGAAGGATTTCGATGCCGTTGCCGTCAGCATTGGCCCCGGTTCTTTTACGGGACTCAGGATAGGTTTGGGATTTGCCAAAGGATTGGCGTATTCCCATGGGCTGCCCATTGTTCCCGTCCCTACATTGGAAGCCATGGCATTTGGGGGGAAGGATGCAAAACCAAACCGAGGAATCGCATTTTCCCATTCGAAAAAGGTATTTTACCAAGAATTCGATTGGAAGGACGAAATTCCATTTGCAAAAGCAAAAGCGACTGCTGGCGAAATAGATGAATTTTTTCCAAACCTTTCAACTGATGGAGTTGCTTTTCAATGGAATTGCGATACACTCATACCAGAGTCCTTAGAACTCCTGCCGGCAAAACCTTCTGCAACTGATGTGGGGTTACTTGGGTCAAAACGATATGATGAATGGATCACAGCAAAGCCTTTTGATCTTGTTCCAGAATATGTTTTACCTTTCAGAATCAAATCCAATCCTTCATGAAAATTAGAAATGGGACCGAAAAAGACTTAGATCGAATTTTGTTGATTGAAAACCGTGTTTTTTACGAGAATGCTTGGACGAAAGAATTAATCCGAAGTGAGCTGAATGGTTCTTCAGATCGACAAACCTGGGTGATTGGTAAGGACGATGTAATCGTAGGCTATTGTATGGTTCGATTTGGCTCTGGTGAATTTCATTTGTTGAACATGGCGGTTGATACAAGCCATCAAATGAAGGGATTGGGCACAAAATTGCTTAATCATTTTTTAAACAATATTCCCCTTGATTCATCCGTATTTTTAGAAGTGAAACGGGGTAATTTCCCCGCTATCAATCTCTATTTGGAAGCTGGTTTTGAAGAGATCGACATTAGGAAAAAATATTATTCCGATGGAACGGATGCAGTTGTCATGCATCTGAAAAAGTAATTGTTTTATGTCTTGGTTCCAGAGAAAAGAAAAAAAATTTAAAGATTCTGAAAAATCATCCATTCCGGACGGATTGTGGGACAAATGTCCATCCTGTCATGATATACTTTATCGTCCGGAACTGGAAAAAGCCCTGTCCGTTTGCCATCATTGCAATCATCATTTTCGCGTTTCACCCCAGGTTTACGTAGATCTGCTATTGGATCAGGGATCTGAAACTCCGTTGTTTCAAAATCTCAAATCGAAAGATTTTCTCAAATTTAAAGCCGGGAAAAAGTATTCGGATCAGATTAAGACAGCTATGAAGGATACGGGCGATGGTGATGCTATTCGAATTTATGAAGGAAAGTTAAACGGAAATCCTGTCATACTTGGAGTCATGAACTTTCGGTTTATTGGAGGGAGCATGGGGTCGGTTGTGGGTGAAGCCGTGTCACGCGGGATTCAAAAAGCGGGGCAAACATCCGTTCCGTTTATCTTGGTTTGCGCTTCCGGTGGTGCACGGATGCAGGAGGGAGCCATTTCCCTGATGCAACTGGCGAAAACAGCGAGCCAATTGGCGAAGTTTACGAAAAACGGAGGACTCTATATTCCAATTCTTACTGATCCAACCACAGGAGGCGTTACAGCAAGCTATGGAATGTTGGGAGATGTCATTCTGGCTGAACCTGGCGCTCTAATTGGATTTGCCGGTCCAAGAGTGATCAAGCAAACGATAGGGCAAGATTTGCCGGACGGATTCCAACGATCTGAATTTTTACTGGAAAAAGGATTCATTGATCATATTGTATCTCGAGAAGATATAAAAGAAAAACTCTCCAGGTTGATTAGTATTCTTTCATGAGTAAACCCAGAATTCTAATTACAAACGACGATGGTATTTTTTCTCCAGGCATCTATGCTCTTTGGGAAGCGATGAAGGAGATTGGAGACCCGATTGTCATTGCACCGGAAATGGAACAAAGCGCTGTTGGCCACGCCATCACGTTGACGGATCCGCTCCGTGTCGTTTCCGTTCACAGGTCAGGTGGATTTGAAGGGTTGGCCG
>CAYNPR010000127.1:0-4888 GCA_964399115.1 uncultured bacterium
TAAAGCATAAGCATAGTATTCTGTCCATGGCACGGTCACAGAATCCAGACAGTGGAGGCAGCCAGTTTTTTATTTGTGCCGGTGACGTTCCAAATCTGAATGGCCAGTATACTGTATTCGGTCAGGTAATGGAAGGGAACCATATCATTGATCAAATTGTTAATCTCCCAAGAGATGGGCGGGATAATCCAAAAGAACGAATTGAAATGCAAGTCCGGTTGGAAAAAAGAGGCAAGTGACGACTCCCTTTCTTGGTTTAGCCTTAGGCGGCGGTGGCGCACGCGGTGTTGCTCATATTGGCGTCCTGCAAGAGCTGGAAAAATCCGATATCCAAATTGATATGATTGCGGGTACCAGTGCCGGTTCCACCATTGGCGCCATGTATGCTGCCACCGGAGATCCGGATTGGGTGGAAAGCCGCTTTCGTGAATTCCTGGTTAGTGACGCATTTAAAGGACTTCGGTCAAGGAAATTACTCAAGGATAGAAACCCTGGCTCAGTCTTGGAGCAAATCGCAAAAAAGGTGAAAGAACACTATGTGATCATGATGGGATTGAACAGGAAATCCTTCATAAAAAAGGAACCGCTTCAGGCAGCCATCTCATTCCTTATACCGGTAAAAACGTTTGAAGAATTGATAATCCCATTGAAGGTCATCGCCACGGATATTCGTTCCGGTGAGGACATGGTTCATGATTCAGGTGACTTGGTGGAAGCAATTGTCCAAAGCTCTTCCATTCCCGGATTCGTTCTGCCTACAACAGACGGAGACAGAACCATTGTGGATGGTGGCGTAAGTATGCCCATTCCTGTTCCAGTCATAAAAAACAGTTGTGAATTGACCATTGCAGTTGACGTTTCCAAGTATCAACTGGGATCATTTGAAGACCCCAATATACTCGAGATTATAAAACGATCGGACATAATCACCTCGCTCCGACTCAAGTCACGGTTGGCAGCGGAAGCGGATTTTGTGATCCGACCAGAAGTGATGGGACTTCACTGGTCCGATTTTGACCAGTTCGATATACTTTTGGAAAATGGACGGAAGGCGGCGAGAGAGATGATTAACCAATTGGAAATTGAAATTGGCCGACGGAATTCTCTTTTTTACAGAATGAAACAATGGTTGAGTTAATATGTTATACATTTTACTTTCCGCCCCGTCGTAAAGCACCAATTGATATGAATAAACTATTTGTTCTCCCTGTTTTATTTAGCTGGCTTCTTGGTCAGTCCATTCAGAATCCAGTATCTATTTCTGCAACCGTAGATGGTCAGCCGCGGGCGGGCGAGGTCATCCATATTCCTGTCATTGCCAGCATGGATTCTGAATGGTTCATTTATTCAATCTACAAAACCAGTGATGGCCCCATACCTACGGCTATCAATGTGTCTGGGAAAGCAGTGGCCATGGTGGGGATGGTCAAAGAGCCAGAACCAAAATATAAGTGGGATAAAGGTTTTGAAACCAATTCCTATTATCATACCAATGGCGCCATATTTACTGCTCCTGTTAAACTGAAATCAGCCCTTGCGCCTGGCACCTACGACTTAACGGTCGACTTTTTCTTCCAGGTTTGCAATGACCGGCTCTGTTATCCCCCAACAACCAAGACCATTTCTGTTCAGGTTACCATTGAACCAGGTACCCCACGATCCGACAGAAGCTCATTAGTGGCTGATGTATCATCTACTGACCATAATGGTACTGATGGATTTGGGTACTCCCTTCTGGGCTTATTGTTGCTGGCTGTTGGTGGTGCTATTCTCAGTTGGGTGATGCCCTGCGTATACCCCATGATTCCAATCATCATTTCTTTTTTCGGAAAATTGTCCGATGAAAAACATGTTGGACGCAATATGGTTGCTACATTCTATGGATTGGGGATCTCCGGAACGTTTGTCATTATCGGTCTAATCGTTGGAATTCTTTCATGGGGAGTTAGTGATATTGCGTCCAAAACGCGTTATGCAAATATTGGCAATTTTATTGCCACCAATGCCTGGATCAACCTTGCTCTGGGAATTCTGTTCATTTTCTTTGCCTTATGGATGTTTGGCATCGTAAACGTCAATGTTGCCGGACGATTGTTGAACAAAACAGACCAGGCGGGGCAATCAGCGAAAAGTGCCTATGTTGGGTCCTTTCTTTTAGGGGTTGCGTTTGCCATTACCAGCTTCAGCTGTACGGTCCCGGTGGTGGGAACACTTCTGGTAGTCGCCACTGCGGGAACTGCCGGTGGCATACTTACCAGCCTATATGGTATGTTGATTTATGGTGTGGTATTTGCCGTGCCCTTTGTGGCTCTTTCCCTGTCTCCATCAGCCCTAGAACGTTTGCCGCGCTCCGGGATATGGATGGAAACGTTAAAAATTGTTTTCGGTTTTATAGAACTGATTGCCGCCATTAAATTTTTTTGGGTTCCAGATTTAGAATGGAATATTGGTCTTCTGCCGCGAAACGTAGTTTTAATTCTTTTTATTATTATCGGGATTGCGCAAATAGCTTATTTAATGGGTTTTTATACAATTGGGTCCAGTGAAAAAATAAAACCATTTCAAATCGGTAAAGGTCGAATAGCTGGTATTATGCTTACGATCTTGGTTTTTTCCCCTATTGGCTTATCCCTTTTGGAGGCTCCCACTTATCATTATGCCAATATGCCCAGACTGATGAATGAAGTCGTTGAAGCCTTGTTGCCGCCGCCGCCGACTGAGGATGATCTTGCGAGGCAAGATGGCTGGTTTGTAGATGAATACGATGAAGCTCTCGCCAAAGCTAGGGCAGATGGGAAACCACTTTTTATTGATTTTACAGGAGTATATTGTGCTAATTGTCGCGTCATGGAGCGCAGAGTTTTTCCTGAAAAATCAGTTAAGGAACAACTTGATAAAATGGTTCTTACCAGATTATACGTAGATAAGAATGATTCACTTAGCCAGGTATATGCTCAGCTCCAATATGAACGTTATCAGCAAGCGACACAACCTTATTACGTTATCCTCGACCCGGAAAATGAATTTACATTAGCGGATACAGGAGGATATATGCCTAATGGATTTGCGGATTTTCTTAAGGATGGAGTGGCTTCGTACAATGAGCGAAATCGCAGTGATGGCCCCTGAGCTCTTAAGGTATAATTTTTTAATGCAATAAAAGAAAAGAGGCTATAATTTGAAACGTGATATTATGAAAAAACTAATTTTATTTACACTTTCCGTGATTGTCATAGGTTGTGACAACGGTAATGCTCAACAAAAATTCTCGCCTGGAATTAAGAAAAGAAGTGTATCTAAAATAAAAGAACAAAAAAAGTCAACCTCTATAGTGGCTCCGGATTTCACTTTATCTGATCTTCAGGGAAAAGAAGTTTCCCTTAATGATTATAAGGGTAAAGTTGTGATGCTGAATTTCTGGGGTACCTGGTGCGGACCTTGTCGACGAGAGATACCGGATTTTATCAAACTGACGGAAAAATACCATGATGATGGCCTGGAAATTGTTGGGATTACCTTAACCTCCGGCTCACCGGAAAACATAAGAGCTTTCTCCAAAAAATGGAACATCAATTATACTTTGTTGACCGATATTGAAGGGAATGAAACTCAAAAAGTCACCTTCGAATACGGAAAAGCTACACAAAAACCCATCAGTGGAATTCCAACAACCTTTATTATTGACCGCGACGGGATTATTCGTAAACGGTACGTAGGCCCAAGATCGGAAAAGATTTTCCTGAATGATTTAAAACCTTACCTCTAAATCGATAGTCATAACGTCAGTTTTCACCGAGAGACATTCTTCATGAATTATTTTTCATATGGTTTTTCCATAGTTGTTTATATTTGTTCAATGGTTATCGCGGATCCCATAGACGGCTATTGGCAACAAAAGGTGGATTACGACATGGAGATTACTCTTCATGATTCCGTCCAGCAGATTTCCGGAACAACCATCATCAAATACACAAACAATTCACCAGATTCTCTGGACAGAATTTATATGCATCTTTATCCGAATGCATTCCAGTTGGAATCTGTCAAATACCGGGAATATGTTGGTCATTCCGGTCGCGTGTCGCGAGCAAAATATTTTAAAGAGAAACTTGAAGGTCATACCAGCAAGATTGAGATTCATGAATTCAACATAACAAAAAAAAAGAAACCAGTTTTAAAGGATTATTTAATAGATGATACCATATTGAAAGCAATGTTGTCTCGAAAGCTTGGCCCTGGAGAAACTATGCGGGTGGATTTGAAATGGACACACCATGTGGGTGAAATGGTGGAAAGGGCCGGATATTATCAAGGGCAATACAACATGGCTCAATGGTACCCAAAAGTCGTTGTTTATGATGAAAAGGGATGGCATGCAGACGTATTTCATGCAGAAGGTGAATTTTATGGCGAATTCGGTGATTTCAATGTGGAATTTGATATTCCCGCCACTTTCATCATCGGAGCATCGGGAACGGTTACCTCCGGTGATCCCGGTTGGGATTCAGTCAAGGTTGACACGTCCAGCGATTATGCAGAATGGATAGAGCAATTTGATTCCACTTTTATAGACCCGGACTCTACAGAACGTAGAATTGTATCGTTTTATGCCGAAAACGTTCATGATTTTGCATGGGTGGCCGGACCTGACCTCCTGTATGAATATGGGAAATGGCAGGATACCGACATCCATGTTTTATATAATAAAATTAATGGGAAAAAATGGACAAAGGACGTGCTGAAACGGTCCTTCCGCGCCATGGACTGGCTGAATGAGAAATTCGGTGATTATCCTTATCCACAGGTGACCGTTACGGATCGTCTTAAAAGTGGCGGGATGGAATATCCCATGTTGGTGATGAATGGGAGAGATAGTGAAGGATTGATC
>CAYNPR010000128.1:0-4859 GCA_964399115.1 uncultured bacterium
CAGTTTACCGTATGTTTTCGACCATTTACACTGTGGCTTCCAAAGATCATGACCGTATGAGATACATCATTGGTGATAAAAAAACCCCAAAGGTCAAGATACTGGGCAATCCGCGGTATGACATGGTGGCGAAAACCGCAGACGAATTCACAACATCTCACACCGAGTCCGTTCTGGATCGAGAGAAACGCATCATTATCGGCAGTGCCCATTCAATAGACGATGAACTGGTCATCCCGGCGTTGATCGAATTGCTCAAGACAGACGATGATTTGAAAATTCTATACGTTCCCCATGAACCGAATGAGATCAATATTCAACGGATTAAAGAGAGCTTCAGCCATCAGGGTTTATCATCAATGGTTTTTCACTCCAATCCAACCCTGAAATTGCCGAACGACGCAATCGTGATTGTTGCCGTGGTTGGTATCCTGTCCAAATTATACTGGCAGGGCCGCATGGCTTACCTTGGCGGTGGATTCTCCACCGGGATCCACAACGTAATGGAGCCTGCAATCGCACGATTGCCCATCATGTTTGGTCCGAAGTATCATCATGCGCACGAAGCGGAAGAATTGCTCGAGAATAACGGTGGATTTTGCATTCACGACCGAGATGAATTCTACGATACGACGCATAGGCTGTTACACGACAGGGACTTTTTCCTGAAAACCAGTTATGCCGCCACGGAAGTCATCCAAAACAACCTGGGATCTTCCACACGGATCGTTCGGGGATTAATCCGTGACTGAGATGAGATTAAACGTCCGATTCGACAAATTCGGCAACGATTCCAAGACCGTTTTCTTTTTACCGGGTCTCCACGTCATTTACGGGGAAAGCGGCGTTGGAAAAACCGCATTTTTATCCGCCTTGATGGGCGGGGAAGCCGATCCGGAGCAGAATTTCACCATTGAGATGGAAAAGAACGATTTTCGGTATTACCAAATCTTTCAAAACCCTGACCTGCAGATCATTGGCAAAACCGTGCAAGGAGAATTGTCTTTTTCGGGAGAATGTGAAGGATTGTCTCCCGAAATTTTAAAACGGCGCATAGAAACGGGTAAAAACCAATTGCCAAACAAAATCCAACTGGATTTGAATCCCGCATTCCTCTCGGGCGGAGAAAAGGAAATTTTGAACCTGATCACGGCTATGCAGGTGGATTCGGACGTCCTTTTGATCGACGATGGATTATCCTTTTTGTCCAATAAGAATAAAACAATGGTGGTGAGCTGGTTGAAGGACTGGTCGAAAAAAAATGAAGTTGTGATCATTTGGGCAACGTCGGAGCGGAAGGATGCGTCTTACGGAAACACGTCCTGGACGTTGGATCTGGATTCATTTGAAACTTGCGAACCGGAAGCCGAAAACGAGTATGAGCGCATGCATCTTCCGGAAGGGAATTTATCCTTGGAGTTCAAGGACGTGTGGTTCCATTTTGAAAATTCCCGAGACATATATTCCGGCCTATCCTTGCAGATGGGCAAGGCGCGATCTGTGGGAATACTAGGAGGCAACGGCTCCGGGAAAACTACTTTTGCCGCACTGTGTTTTGAATATTTGAAACCCAAGGCGGGAACGATCCAATTGAAAATTAACGAAGTCCAGGATTTCAAAATCGGTTACCTGGATCAATTCCCCGAACATTTGATACAACTCAAAACCCCAAGCGAATTCATATCCATGATGATGGAGAATGGACTCTTTTCATCCAATCTCGACCACACGTTCAAAAAGCGGTTATCCAGATTTGGCATTCGTTGGGACAGGATCGAAGACAAAAGAGGTGCTGAGCTGCCCTGGGCGACCCTTAGAACTCTATTGACCGTTCTGTTGACCCATTGCAGTTTCGACCTGCTGATCCTGGATGAACCAACCTTTGGACTGGGATGGAATCAAAAGGTAATTTTGCGGTCCTTTTTAAGAGAATGTATGGCAAAGATGCACTTTATCCTCGTTTCCCATGATCGTGAATTCATTCAAGCCATTTGCGACAAGACCATCGACCTGGATTCCAATGCATTTGAAAATAAACGTTCCCTGATCCATGAAGAAGCCAAGCTTTAGAGAAAAGATCATTGACGATCCGACCCGGGTATTGACCCTGGCCAATTTTATCAGCCTTTTGCGGGCGTTGTCGGCGATTCCAATCATTTACACCCTTTCGGTTCCCCATTTGAATTGGATTTCACCAATCCTGATCCTGGTCTCGGCATTCTCGGACGTTTTGGACGGCTATTTTGCCCGGCGGGCCCATGAAGTGACTCACCTTGGAAAATGGCTGGACCCCGTCGCCGATTTTGTGGTCATTGTTTCCGTTGCCGCCTATTTGGTCCTTTCAAAGAGTTTCCCTGCCTGGTTTTTCATATTTTACGTGGGCAGGCATTTCATTATAGCGGCCCTGGCAGTTTATTGTATGAACCACGACCATTATATACTCGAGGCCAACTGGTGGGGGAAATGGGCCACCGGCCTGGCTGCGCTGGGGTTGTTTCTGCACATTTACGACTATGGTGCATTGCCCTGGCTCAAAATTGTGTCGCTCTATGTTTCCACTGTCCTGCTTCTCGTCAGTGCGTTTCGGTACTTCAAGGATTATTATCTCGCCATGAATAAAATTCGTGCTCAGCAGGCTGTTTAAGGCTCTCAGCCTCTCCCGCAACGCCATCGGCGATGCATTTAAGCGGTTGGCCGGAAAGAACGTAACGCCCGAATCTCTGAAAGAAATGCAGGAACAGCTTCTTGCGTCGGATATGGGCTATGAGACGGTGGAATCCATCATGGACGTGGTGGAACGCCACGGCCGCGACTATTTTTTGGAAAAAGTGAGGAACCTTCTCATTTCAACATTACCAAACCGTCACGTCCCCGAAAAAGTGTCGAACCCCATTATTTTTCTGATTGTCGGCGTGAACGGAACCGGGAAGACCACCACGTCGGCAAAATTGGCGCATCTTCGTCAATCTATGGGAGAGAAGGTGACCTTAGTTGCCGCCGACACCTACCGCGCCGCCGGTGTGGAACAGCTCAAAATCTGGGCAAACCGCGTTGGATGCCATCTTGTATGTAACGAAAAGTCCAACGAACCTACCGCAGTGCTTTTTGACGGGCTCCAGTCCGCAAAGGCCAATGAAAGCGATGTGGTTATCGTGGACACGGCGGGCCGGCTCCATACCTACGCAAACCTGATGGCGGAACTGGAAAAATCCTATCGGGTGATCCAGAACCGTTTTCCGGAGTTCGACATGAATGCCGTCATTACCATGGATGCGAGCCTGGGGCAAAATTCAGTGATCCAGGCAAAGGAATTTGGAAAACACGTCCGGCTGGATTCAGCCGTATTGACGAAAATGGACGGAACCGCTCGGGGCGGGATCGTTTTCCCGCTGTATAAGGAGTTGGGGATCCCGGTGGAGTATATTGGGGTGGGCGAAGATCTGACCGATCTGGAACCGTTCGACCCTGAAGAATACGTTAATGGACTATTGGGATTGGGTGAAGCGCATGGAGAAAAATAGAACACTAAACCTGATCAGCCTTGGCTGCGCCAAGAACCTGGTGGATTCGGAAATCCTGCTGGGAGGACTGAAGCAATCCGATTTGGTCATTACTGATGATTTCCAGGAAGCGGACACCATTATTGTAAACACCTGCGGATTCTTGGACATTGCAAGAGAAGAATCGGTTGATACAATACTCCAGGCTGCCGAATTAAAAAAATCCGGAAACCTAAAAGAACTGGTGGTCATGGGCTGCCTGTCAGAACGCTATCCGGAAGAACTCAAAAAAGAGATTCCGGAGATTGATAGGATCTTCGGCAGCAGCGACCACCGGCAGATCGTCTCCTTTTTGACGGGAAAAGAATATTCCAAGGACGATCCGCTGTTTTTCCGGTCCCTGATGACGCCAAACCATTACGCTTACCTGAAGATCGCGGAAGGGTGCGACAACGGCTGTTCCTTTTGCAGCATTCCGTTGATGCGGGGGCTCCAGAAAAGCCGAACCATCCCAGGCGTCATGGAAGAAGCGGAACGCCTGGCGGCCAATGGGACGAAAGAGCTCCTGGTGATCGCCCAGGACACCACGTCCTACGGCTGGGATTTGAAGAAAAAGGTCTATCTCAGCGACCTTCTGCGCGAATTGAACACGATCGACGCCGTTGAATGGATTCGGGTCCACTACGCCCACCCTGCCCATCTGTCCCAGCGCATCATTGAATCCATGGCGGATTGCGGCAAGGTGTGCAACTATCTGGATATGCCCGTCCAGCACGTATCGGATACGATTTTGAATTCCATGCACAGGGGATTGGGGCAGGAAGGCATCCGAGACCGGATCACTCGGCTCCGGGAAGCCATCCCGAAAATTGCGCTTCGAACCACCCTGATCGTGGGCTATCCGGGTGAAACGGAAGACGATTACCGTCAATTGCGGGATTTTGTGGAAGAGATATGTTTTGATCGCCTGGGCGTCTTTACCTATTCTGAAGAAGGTGACACGCCCGCTGCCATCTTGGAAGACGACGTCCCCAGGGCCGTGAAGGATGACAGAAAAAACGAAATCCTGGACATCCAGAACGGGATCAGCCTGGAGCGGAACGAATCGTTCATGGGAACCGCAATGAAAGTGCTGGTGGACGAAAGCGGGGAAGACGTCAGCGTGGGCAGGACCGAATACGATTCGCCTGAGATCGATAATATTGTCCATATCAAGGGGCAGGCAGATGCTGGGTCGTTCGTGTCCGTTGAAATAGAAGATGCCAATGAGTATGAGCTGATTGGTCGACCTGGCTGATTCTATTTATTTTTTTAATTCACGCCCTTTTGTCACTCTGTCTCCGAATGGATTGAACGGGG
>CAYNPR010000129.1:0-4782 GCA_964399115.1 uncultured bacterium
TCTTTCCCGCTTCTACTTGTAGGGAAAATCCAGAAAGAACTTGGAGGTTTTTCTTCCCATTCGAGAAGGATTTGAATAAATCCTTGGCTTGAAGTATTATTTCACCCAATGGAGTGCATCCCTGATATCAATTATTGAAATGTTTCTTCCAACCATAAAAGAAAATATGAAAATAAAAGTAAACGAAATTATAAGGATGATCAAGACATCCATTGGCATAAGAAGCATTGGCAATGCATCAATAAAATAAATTTCCGAGGGTATGGGTAATATTGAAAATTTATTTTGGAGCAGAGTAAATAGAATTCCTGATAAGATCCCAACAAAAGCACCCTTACCGGCTTTCTTCACTCCCATTGTAATCATGACTTTCCGAATAAGTTCAGGCGTGGCTCCCATTGTTTTAAGAATCCCCGTTTCTTTCATTTTCTGAATGGAAACAAGAGAAAGGGTGGCCGCCAGATTAAAGGCTGCTACCAGAAATATAAGACTCAAGATAAAGATGGTTGCAATTCGTTCCATTTCCATTGCATCCACCAAAACTTGGTTTAATTCATCCCAAGATTGGACGTTGACCGAACCCGGCAACATTTCTTGTAATTTCCTTTTTGTTTCCAATGCACTTTCCGAATCATTTAATCTTATGTCAATGCCATCAAACCCATTTTTTCTCTTAAATAGCGTTTTTCCCATTTCCAGCGGGATAAAAACATATCGATTGTCATAATCCAATACTCTAGTTGAGAAAATACCACCTATGTTTATTTTCATTTTCCTGGGGATTCCAAACCCATATGATTGATCAATTGGGCTGGAAATAATTATTGTGTTTCCCACGACTTTTCCCATTTTATATGCAAGATCCCGACCAATTAAAACTTCATCCGGAGCAAGCGATTTTCCCTGCAGAGACCATTCATAAAAAGTTTGAATTTTATCAACCTCGATAGCTTTTAAAGATACAACCTTAATTCCATCCTTGCCTTCAATTAGACCTCTACGCTCCATAAAAGGCATAATGGATTTCACTCCTTGAAACGCAGTAATTTGATCCAATCTAATTTGAGACACTTCACCGGAAATTCTCAAGTCACCGTCAAAACCTTTCAATCTTGAATGAATCATGGATTCAAATCCATTCAAAACGGAAAGTGAAACCACGAGAGCAAAACAACCAACTCCCATTCCAATCATGGACAACAAGCTCGAAAATCTCCCCTGTTTAGTGAAGGTACTGGAAAACCGTTGAGCAATTAAATAGGATAGATTCATTCGTATCGTAAAATATTCGATGGTTTCAATTTCATTACATTTTTTGTCGGCCACCAAGAACCCAGTATACATAGGAGAAACGCCAATATTAGGATAATGGTAAAAACAGGGTAATTAAATGCAAATGGGATTTGATCCATGAAATAAATTTCTTCCTGAATCTCCAATATCTCGAATTTTTTTTGAACGAAAATAATTAGGAATGCAATCATACCCCCAATCATCCCTCCCAGGATTCCAATGAAACCACCTTGAATTAAAAATATGTTCCTGATATTTGATTTTTGGGTACCTTGAGCCATCAGTATTCCAACTTGTCCAGATTTTTCTATGATGATCATGGCAATGGCTGCAATGAGATTGACAATACCCACAAGTGCAATCAAACCAAACATGACATAAGCCGGCCATTGTTGGACATTTATCCAATCAAATAGAAGACCATGGCGACTTCGCCAAGTTTCAAAGTAAAAAGGATAATGTATATCCTGCCCAAATCCATCCGGAATCCGACCATCGACAACAATACCGGATATGTGATCATCCTGAAACCCAAATAAATTCCTAGCATCGTCAATATGCAGGTAAGCGAGTGTTTTGTCATATTCCTGCAATCCGGAATGAAAAATGTCCTTCACCAAAACGGTTTTAATTTTTCTGGAAAATTGTTGAGATTGTTCAGAAGAAAATACTTGAAGAAAAACTCTGTCGCCCAAATCAATCTCTAATTCTTGAGCCAATTGCCCACCCAGAATAATCTCACCTTTATCGATGGTTGCCTGCAGTCCTGTAACAGCCTTTGGTAAAATTTCAACCCCTTCAATTAAAATGCCGTCTGCACTCACGCCAGACCTTATCATACTGACTCCCCTTATGTAGGGAGCCAGTTTCAGGTTCTCTGGTGCGCTTGATAAAATGGATTCCAATTCGGGTTTCGAAAGATCCATTGTCTCCCCGAATATATGTTGAATCCGGGCATTCCCATCGAAAGAAGCCAATTTTTCTGAAATAACCTGCTGGAATCCGTGAATGATGCTTGAAGTGAGCATTAAAGCTGCAATGCCAATGGAAATACCGCTAATGGCCAGCCAGCTTGCATATGTTGAAAAACTACCCTTCTGTGGAGAAAATAAATATCGTAAAGCCAGCCGAAGGCTAAAAGGCATGATTAGGAATTTTCTTGCTTTAGAGCAGGAAACAGGATTACATCCTTAATCCATCGATTCCCGGTTAAAAGCATTGACAATCGATCGATTCCAATTCCGACGCCTCCCGTGGGCGGCATCCCACATTCCATAGCCTGTATAAAATTTTCATCCACGGACTGTGCTTCCTCGTCGCCGCGTTCGCGAAGTTCCGCCTGCGCTTCCAAACGCAGTCTTTGCTCAAGGGGATCATTCAACTCCGTGAATGAATTTGCAAATTCAGCACCGCCAATGAAAAGCTCGAATCTTTCCACCATGTTGGGATCACCATTTCGATGTGCCTTTGCCAATGGCGAGATCGCCTTAGGGTAATCAATGGCAAAAGTGGGTTGGATCAGATTAGGTTCAACCAGTTTTCCCATGAGTTCATCCAGCATCTGACCATAATTTGCGTTGTTGTCCACATCGACACCATTTTCTTTACAAACCGTACAAATCTCATCATCGGTAACGTCACCTAAGTCATGCCCTGTGGCGTCTTTTAACAGCCCTAGGATCGGTCTTCTTGCAAATGGTTTGGAAAGATCAATCTCCATACCACCCCAATTGATCTGCAGCGCTCCTACACTTTCCGCAGATTTTTGAATCATTACTTCCGTAATCTGCATGCAATCTTCATAATCTGCATAAGCCCAGTAAAACTCCAGCATTGTGAATTCAGGGTTGTGATTACGATCCATGCCCTCATTTCGAAAATCTTTGGAAAGTTCATAAACTCGGTCTATGCCTCCAATAATAAGCCTCTTTAAATACAGTTCGTCGGCTATACGGAGAAAAAACGTTTGATCCAATGTATTGTGATGAGTTTTAAAAGGTCGGGCGCTTGCGCCTCCGTAAAGAGGTTGGAGAACGGGCGTTTCCACTTCCAAAAATCCTTTGTCATCGAGAAAATTCCGAACCGTTTTTATAATCCTTGCCCGTTTAACGAAGGTATCCTTCACTTCCGGATTCAAAATTAAGTCCAAGTGACGATTACGATACCGTTGTTCCTTGTCCGTAAAAGCGTCAAAAACATCTCCGTCTTTTTCCTTAACGATGGGAAGTGGACGAATACTTTTTGCCAATATCGTCAATGTATCCGCATGAATGGAAATTTCCTCTGTCTTTGTTTTAAATACATATCCCTCGATACCAACATAATCTCCAATATCCAGAAGTTTGAAATGAGTATAGGATTCTTCTCCAACATCATCCTGTCGAATAAAAAACTGGATTCTGCCTTCCGAGTCCATGATTTGGGCAAATGAAGCTTTTCCCATTTTCCGGAGTGCCATAATACGTCCGGCAACCTTGACGGTTTTCCCTTCCATCGCATCAAAATCCGTTTTAATGGATTCACTTTTATATGTTGGATCAAACTTGTTGGGGAACGGATTGATGCCCGCCTCCCGAAGTTTGTTCAATTTTTCAATACGAAAATCGATAATTTGCTTTAAACTTTTCTGATCCTGTGACATGGTTATTCCTTAACGGGTTCACTCTTTTTTGACCCAATTGAACTTAACAAATATGCTCGGATAAATTGATTTAAATCTCCATCCATTACTGCCTGTACGTTTCCTGTTTCAACATTCGTCCTGTGGTCTTTGACCAGATTATAAGGGTGAAACACATAAGACCGTATCTGGCTACCCCAACCGATATCTTTTTTCTGATTTTCCAATTCCTTATTTTTTTCCTTTTCCTTTTCCAACTCCATTTGAAATAATCTGGCTTTTAATATTTTCATTGCATAGTTTTTATTCTTATGCTGGGATCTTTCATTTTGGCACTGGACCACAATCCCAGATGGATGATGGGTAATCCGAACGGCGGAATCCGTCTTGTTTACATGCTGACCGCCAGCACCACTTGCACGATAAGTGTCAATTCTTAAATCCGAGGGATTAATCTCGATTTTGATGTCATCGTCTACCGCAGGATATACGAACACGGATGCAAAAGACGTATGCCGTCTGCTGTTTGCATCAAAAGGAGAAATCCGCACCATTCGATGAACCCCCGTCTCGGCTTTTGCCAAACCAAAGCCGTAATCACCCTGTATTTCAAACGTGACGTCTTTGATGCCGGCTTCGTCACCCGGTTGCAAATCGATAGTCTCGACTTTGAAGCCTTCCTTTTCCGCCCAGCGCGAATACATCCTGAATAACATCTGTGCCCAGTCTTGGCTTTCGGTACCCCCGGCACCCGGATGAATGGATAAAATTGCATTTTGAACATCTTCAGGTTTTCCCAGAATGAGTTTCATCTCTACATTTTCAATAATCTCACAGTATGCATTCAGTTCTTTTTGTACCTCTTCTAA
>CAYNPR010000130.1:0-4781 GCA_964399115.1 uncultured bacterium
CGGTACGGGTAAAATCAGAAATAAGAACGGTCCAATCCGTAATTCTAAACAGCCTTCAGCAGGAAATTCGAGCACGAAAATACGATGAAAATAATTCATCACCGTGGTCACAATCCCTGGGATCCGAAGCAGGTGAAACGTCTTTATCTCTGTGGGATGATATCGACGATTTCCATCAATACACCATTTCATCGGTTACGGGATACCCGGCTTTCAGCTGTTCCGTTGCCGTTGCGTACGTTTCGGCGTCCAACGGTTTTCACGTTGCTCAAAACAGCCAAACAAATTACAAGAGTGTCATGGTCAAGGTAATGCACCCAACTCTTTCAGCCATCACGGATACCCTGATCATCAGCCCCGGATTCTAACATGGCCCGCGATACACAAAAAGGATTTACCTTGATTGAAATGATCTTAGTGATCGTTACGGTGGGCATCATTGGCTCCATGGCGGCGACCATGCTTTTCCAAGGATCCGATATTTTCGTTTACGAAACAAACCGGCAAGGGTTTGTGAGCAAATCCAGGGCTGCATTCTGGAAATTATTTCGGGAAGCGCAGGGTCAGTCATCTTCCGCCAATTATTATCAATCGAATTCCACCGACCTAAACCTAAAGGATGGGAATGGCGCGTTGAAAGACTTCCAGCTTGAAACGTCTGGGAATTTCAATTTCAGGCTGGGGACGGGAAATTATTACCCATTGTCCACCAGCATCGAAAATAACCTGACGGATGGATTTAGTTTTATCAATTCAAGTTATGGAAACATACAGCCCGCCGCTGGGGGTTTGACTTTGTCCGAAGCTCAAGCCGTACACATGACCAAAGTTGATTTGACTTTTGTGGATGACGAGGACACACTGTCATTGTCCACTTGGATATATCCTCAAAATTTCCGTTTTGGCCATAAAATGAGTTACCATGAATGATGGAACGACTTAAGGAAAAAATAAAATCGGAATCCGGTGTCATCCTTATGGCTTCCACCATGGGCATTTTCATCATTATGAGCTTTTTTGCATTTTACCTAGCCCGGTTCGCCGCTACGGAAACTCGTACGGGTGTATACTATACGATGGACGTTAAAACCCGAAATCTCGCATTGTCCGGATTCGAACGTGGAATGCAGACGTTCAAATCTTCTCGAAGCACATCCGAAATATCAGGCTCTTTCAATAATGGAAATTATTCAATATCGTTTGACAGTTCTTCAACAGAATCCGGCGTATCTCTTCCCTATACAAATTATCTGACCATGAAAAGCAGGGCGAATATCGACGACGTTGAGCGAAACCTTCGTCTTATCATTTCAACCCTACCGGAAGCGTTCTGTTTCTCCTATTACGGAAACAATGCCGGCGGTGCCACCTTTGCTGAAAACACCGGTGCCATTGCAGGAGATATGTATCATAATGGAAACGTGAGCACTTCCATCGTTTCATCCGGAACCATTTACAACAGTACCGGGTCTGGTGGTACACAACTGACATCTCCCCCGCCTTTCCCACAGTTGGATATAACACTGTACGAAAATCTGCTCACCGCTGCCGCTGCCGAGGATCCCCCATCAACATATGACAATTATGCCTTGGATTTTAACAGCAATGACTATGTTGGAATTGGCAGCAGCTCGGATATCAATAACGGTATTCATTCCCAGCGTACGATCGAAGCTTGGTTCAGAACAAATAACAAGGATAGCAGTACCAGGCAAGTTATTTACGAAGAAGGCGGCGGTACCCGGGGACTGAATATTTATATCCATAGTGGAAGATTATATGTTGGTGGATGGAACCGACCCTCTAATGAAAGCAACTGGAACCCCGGTACCTGGATATACACAACATCTATCCAAAACAACCAGTGGCACCATGTAGCACTGACGGTTAATGGCGGTTCTTCTGTTTCTGCTAACGCCCTTAAGATGTATTTGGATGGAAATTATACGACCGGTGGAAATGGTTCCCAATTATGGGGTCATAATCCCGCTAATATTGGCCGCACTCGGAACGGTTCCAGATATCATAACGGCACGGGCAATGGTTATACCTTCAATGGTAAAATAGATGAGGTGCGGATATGGAATGTGGAACGTACCGCCAGCCAGATCGCGGCAAAAAAGGATACAATACTTGCCGGGAATGAATCCGGTTTAACGGCCTACTACAATCTCCAGGAAAATACCGGCAACACGGTAAATGATACCCAGACACAATCCAACAATGATGGTACAAAAAGTGGTGCATCCTGGACCGACGGACCTCCACTTTCAAAAATGAATCAGTCATCCTACACAAATACTACTATTAATCTGTCATCCTTTACCAATAGTCAGAAACTCCATAACGGGAATCTGACCCTAACAGGAACCACGGTGAATGGGCCAGGTTACCTGGTCGTAGATGGAAACCTGACCATTGAATCGAGCTCAGCAATCAAGAAAAACATCTTCTTGATCTGCTCGGGAAATTTAACCATTACTTCTTCCACTGCTGGAACCGGGATCCGGACCCCAGCCATTGTTTATGCCAAAGGTACGACATCCTTGAGCAGTTCAACCGTCTATGGTCTTATCATCGCCAAAGGAAGTTCCTGTACCCTTAACCAGACAGCAGTAAATGGCGGTATTTTGAATTATGGCGCAACTTTTTCACTTTCAAATACTTCTTCTGTGACCGGATCTGCCGTATCGAACTATTCCATCGATATAACGGATGCAAACTCATCCATCTCAAAAGGAAATTTACCGCCCTTTTTCGGCCTGAACATCGGATTGGATCCCATGATTATTCCAGGCTCTTATTTGGAATATTAGTTTTCTGACGGTATCAGGGTTATCTTTCTCTTCATTTTTCCGTAAATTAATCGACCCGAGGAGTGGGATAAGTGTATCCTTCTTACAGTGGGTGCAATAATAAAAATTTGCTGAACGGACAATTGAGGTTTTAAAATGGAAAATCCAATGATGCTCATGATCCTAGTTGTTGGGGTTATATCCGCTGTTTTCGGATTACTTTTAATCATTGCTCCTGACATGATTTTAAAGGTCGAACAACAAACCAACTGGATTTTCATGACGGAAAAAATATTCCTGAAAAATCGAATACCCATTGGTATCGGATTGCTTGTTGTTTCAGCCCTGCTGATTTACGCCTATGCGACGGAATCCATTTCACAAATGGTTGTTTTATTAGCCGGTATTCTTTCATTCGTTTTCGGGCTGCTTCTTATTTTCTCTCCCAACACCATCTTGAAACTGGAACGTCAGGCAAACCGGGTAATCATGACCGACGCATTCTTCATGGAACACAGAATCATCATTGGAATAGGCTTGCTGTTTTCTTCGGCATACATGATTTACACTTATTTGTCCTTCGGTTAACAAGAATGACGGGAAGTATTCTTTGAATCTCTTTGATTCAATCGGTTTAAAAACCGACCCATTCACCACATCGCCAAACGTTGAACTTTTTTATCCGGCGGTTGAGCATCAACAGTGCCTGGAAGGTCTAGAACTTGCCATCAGGATGCGGCGGGGTTTATCCGTCATCCGCGGCGGTATCGGCATAGGCAAAACCACCATAAGCCGAAAACTGATTCAAAATTTTAAACCGGAGGCGGACGATTTTGATTTTTATCTGATCCTGGATCCGAAATTTGAATCGGAACTGATTTTACTAAAACACTTAATCGAGTTATTCGGAGTCAATGAAACTGGAGAATCAGTTCAGGAATGCCGAAACATTATTGAAAATTATCTTCTAAGAATCGGTGTCGAGCAAGGGAAAATACTTGTACTGATCATCGACGAAGGACAAAACCTTCCTGAGAAAATGCTGGACGTTTTTCGGACTCTCCTGAATTTTGAAACCGATGATTATAAACTCCTGCAACTTGTTATTTTCGGTCAACCTGAAATGGGAAAAATGATGCACAAATATCCCAATTTTGAAGACAGGATATCTTTTGATTTCGAAATCGGAACCCTTTCTATCGAAGACGTGAGGGGCATGATTGACCATCGCATCAACATTTCAGGCGGCAAAGAAGGAAAATGGTTTACAGATGAAGCCCTCCTGAAGATCTACAAGCATACGCAGGGATATCCCAGAAAAATAACCCAACTCTGTCATCAACTTTTAATGACCATGATCAGCGAAGACAAAAATTCTATTTCGGCTGAAATGGTACAAAGGGTGATTTCCGGGCAAATTGACACTGGTGGGTTATTGAAACAAAAGAAAAAAAACTACAATCAGGTCGCTGCAAACAAACTCTTGGACGTGTTGCGTAAGGAAAAATCCGCCAAAATTTCATCACCGAAACCAATTGAACAGGATGAAGATGATTGGATTGGTGGGGATGAGCCTTCTTCTGAACCAGATGGACCTGAAATTTCGACTTTGGAGTCAAAGAAAGAATCCAAGAAAAAAAACGCAGCCAAAGAGTCCACGCCGAAAATCGATGATTTGAGCGATGAGGAATCTGCCGGTATTTTGCCTCGGCCCGGTAAATATCCTCCATACGTTCAGCCCAAGAAAATCCCCATTGACAATACGATTCTGGGTGTTGGCGTAGACGGAGGAAGAATCACGTCCGTTCTAATCAAAGAACTCAAAGGGATTAAGACTTTATTGACCTATAACGTCCATTCATCGAAGGACCGAAATCTCAACCCAGCAAAAAATCCATCAGAATTTTCAGTAGCGTGTCAAGAAGGATTGGGAAAACTGATTGACAGTTTATCTGGGCAGGATAAACTCCATAAATCCGCATCAAA
>CAYNPR010000131.1:0-4743 GCA_964399115.1 uncultured bacterium
TATCCACAGCCTTACACATATCATAAATTGTCAGGGCAGCTATAGAAACAGCTGTGAGTGCTTCCATTTCTACGCCTGTGGCTTCCCGTGTTTTAACAATTGATCGGACCATGATCTTCTCCCTGCCCAGTTCAAATTCCAGATCCACAAACGAGAGATTTAGCTGATGACACATAGGGATAATTTCGGATGTTTTTTTCGCCGCCTGGATGCCCGCTATCTTAGCAGTGGTCAGCACGTTTCCTTTTGGAATTGAATCATCCTGTATTAATGCAATCGTAGCTTGCTGAAGATGGATTTTTCCCTCAGCTTTCGCCATACGTTCTGTGGTAGTTTTGTCTGTCACATCTACCATTTTAACATCTCCTTTGGAATCTAAATGGCTGAATTCATTCATATTGTTTATCCTCCAATTTGCGTCATTGACTTCCGACTGTCGTTTCCCGATCTCTGAGCTGTCCATCCGTCAAATAATTTTTTCCACATAGCCGATAATATTAACTCTTTCATTTCTTCCTCCCTAGCCCCTGAACGCATTAAATCTTTCAGATTAAATTCATTATGTGCATAGAGACAATTTCGAATTTTCCCATCCGCGGTGATCCGAATACGGTTACAATTTCCACAAAAGTTTCGTGAATATGATGGTATAACCGCGATTTTTCCTGCATAATCTGGCACTTGAAAAACGGAATGTTCCGTAGCAGTTCCATCGGTTATTTTTATATTTGGAAAATGATCCTTCAATTCTTTTTGGATATGTTCACCGCTAAAAAATTTTCCCGTTTTCCAAATCTGATGGGCATCAAATGGCATTAATTCAATAAATCGAACTGTCAGAGGGTAATTTTTTGTCAATTCAACAAATTCAACAATTTCATTATCATTAAAGCCGCGCAGTGCAACTGCATTAACTTTAATGGATGGGATTCCGACAGTTTTTGCAGCTTCCAACCCTTCCAGGGCACGCATCACTTCATCCCGACGAGTGATTTGGATATATTTTTCGGGATTCAGAGTATCAATACTGATATTGATACCAGATAAACCAGATCTTTGCAAAGTTTCCGCATACCGATTAAGTAAAACACCATTCGTCGTAATATGGACCGAATCAATCCCCGATATCATTGAAGTGTCTTCGATAAGTTTTACTATGTCCCTTCTCAAAAGGGGTTCGCCACCTGTAAAACGAATTCTGTTTACACCTAACTCTGAGACAATCGTGACAATTCGCAATATTTCTTCTGTCGTCATTATTTCATTTTTTGGTTTAAATGGTATTCCCCCTTCCGGCATACAGTATATACAGCGCAGATTACACATTTCATTCAGAGCTATACGTAAATAGTTGAAAGTACGACCAAAGCGGTCGATAAGGATGCGCGGATTAATCCCAGCATCAGGGTTGGCTAAAGATAGGTTTGTTCTATTTTTCATTTTCTCATTCCAATTCATCCCGAATGATTTCGGGAATCGGGAGCTAATGCGGCTGTTTCCGGCTACACCGTATCGGTCTCACATCCTATTCCCTTATGAGAACTTAGATGTTTTGACTCAGAGAACTGCTATGACAAAGTAGCTTAGATAATGTTTTCTATGGAATCTTTTTCACAATCCAATTTTTGAATCCGATTTTGATGACGTCCTCCTTCGAAAGGTTCTTTCAACCAGAGATCAATAATATAGATAGCTTTGGAGAAAGTTAAAAACCTGGCACCAAGGGAAAGTATATTTGCATTGTTATGTTTTCGGGAAAGTATCACTATCTCTTCTAATTCACCATAATATACAGCAGCGCGAACACCTGTCACCCGATTTGCTGCCATTGCTTCTCCTTGTCCTGAACCACCCATAATAATTCCAAAACTATCGGGATCTTTTGCGACAGCGCGAGCTGCAGGAAAAATGAAATCGGGGTAATCATCCTGTTTATTATATTCTAAGGCTCCATGGTCTGTAACTTTATGACCATTTTCTTGAAGAAATTTTTTAATCTCTTCTTTCAATGCGAATCCGGCATGATCTGTTGCAAGGTGAATTTTCATTATTCCCTTTATAAAAGTGATGCTATATATTCACGAATTCGAGATTCCACTTTACCAGCGGTAAAACCAAATTCGTTTGCTAAATCTGTCCCTGGTGCACAAGTCCCAAAATGATCTAATCCAATCTTAATTCCATTTTGTCCAACATATTTTTCCCACCCAAGAGTCACTCCTGCTTCCAAGGACACTGTTAAACATCCCCGAATTGGAATGACTTCATTTTTGTACTCAAGTGATTGCTTATCAAATAATTCCCAGCAGGGCAAACTCACAACCATAATTTGTTTATCCGTCATATTTTCTGCCACTTTCAGGGCTAAGGACACTTCTGATCCTGTAGCTATCAAATTAATCTCAGGTTTTGCACATTCCTTGATTATATAACCACCCCTACGAACCCCTTTTTCAATTTTTTTAATGGATTTCTGAAAGACCGGCACACCCTGTCTTGTCAATAAAAGAGCACTGGGATTGTTTTTGGATTCCAGCGCTAATTTAAAGCAAATAGCCGTTTCTTTAGCATCAGCAGGACGGAATACCTGCAAATCTGGAATAGCTCTTAATGCCATGGTATGTTCCACCGGCTGATGGGTGGGACCATCCTCTCCAACATAAAAAGAATCATGGGTAAATTCATGAATGACCCGAATCTTCTGCAGTGCACCAAGACGCAAAGCAGGACGGCTGTAATCAGAAAAAACAAGAAATGTTCCTCCAAAAGGAATTATGCCGGAATGAAGAGCCATTCCATTTAGAATTGCAGCCATGGGAAATTCTCTTACTCCAAATGCAAGATTGCGCCCAGAACGATTATCTTTCTGAAAATCTCCATATTGTTTTGCAAAACCACCTGTATAATTGGACGGTTCAAGATCTGCAGAACCCCCGATAATATTTGGAAGTTGTTCCGCAAATTTTTCCAGTGTTGTTCCAAAAGCTTTTCGTGTTGCCAAAGAAACACCATCATCAAATTCGGGAAAGTCTAATTCAGGAAGATTGCCCTCTATTACCTGAGTCCATAATTGATTAAAACCTCCATCTTTCCTAACGATTTCCAACGATTTTTTCCAGTCTTTCACTTGAGTTTCTAAATCCGAAAATCCTCTCTGAAAATACCTTTTGACTTTATTTGGAATAAAAAATGATTCTGGAGGAAGCCCCAGCAATTCTTTGGATGCATCAATCTCAGCCTGCGGAAGGGGTGATCCATGGGTGTTATGGTCTCCCTCCATAGAAGCCGTTCCTTTTGCCATAACAGTCTGTCCGATGATAATGCTGGGGCGATTAATAACCTGAGCCTTCTGAATTGCCTCCCGTATAGCGTGATGATCATGACCATCAATTGTTTGAACATGCCAATCAAATCCTTCAAATACAATTGCAATATCTGTTGATTCAGATCGATTTGTTTTTCCAGAAATCTGGGCTTTGTTTGAATCATAAAACATGATCAGTTTTGACAATCTCCAGTGTCCGGCCAAGGCAGCCGCTCCAAATACAACCGGTTCCTGAAGATCTCCATCACTTGCCAAGACATAGGTGAAATGGTTAAGTAAATTAAATCCATTTTTATTATAAAGATTATCAAGAATTATTTCCGCAACCGCCATGCCAGTTGCCATTCCAACACCTTGTCCAAGAGGTCCCGTGGTAGCTTCCACACCCGGGATCTCCACTTCTGGATGACCTGGTGTTTTACTGTGGAGTTGACGGAAATTTTTTAAATCATCAATCGTCAATCTTTCTGAAAGATGTAATAACGTGTACAGGAGCATTGACTCGTGTCCCGCGGAGAGAACAAACCTATCCCTGGCAATCCAATCAGGGTCATGGGGATCCTGTTTTAAAAATTCAGTAAATAAAATATAGACAAAATCTGCTGACGACATTGGTCCTCCAGTATGACCGGAGTTCGCCTTTCTGACACCATCCATTACCAATCCCTTAATCACGTTGACAGTGAATAAGTCTTTTTCCTCTGTCAACCAATCATTAAAAGTTGATAATTCACGAAATGTTCTCATGTCACACCTAAGGCCTTAAATTTCTGGATTGTTTGTACCGGGTTTTCAGATTGAAAAATTTCCGATCCTGCCACCAATATTTCTGCCCCTGCTTTCGCTATTTCTTCAGCATTTGTCAATTTTATTCCACCATCTATTTCTATGAGTATTCTATCCCTGAGACCAAATTCTAGCAATCTCTGGTGGATATCTTTGATCTTTCTAGTGGAACTGGGAATATATTTCTGTCCGCCAAATCCGGGCTCCACGCTCATGATAAGAAGTAAATCAATCTGATCCAAAAAAGGTTCTATCATGGAAAAGGGAGTTTGTGGTTTTAAAGAAATTCCAATCTGTTTATTTGTTGATCGGATTAAATCAATGACCAGCCCCGGCTCCTCCGCAGCTTCTACGTGAAAAGTAATTCCATCTGCACCTGCATCTGCAAATGGCTTGATTAAATCTTCAGGATGCTCTACCATAAGATGTACATCCAGAAATATTTTTGTCAAAGGTTTTATAGATTTTACGACGACAGGTCCAATGGTCAAGTTTGGTACAAAATGATTGTCCATTACATCCACATGAATGTACTCTGCCCCACCTTTTTCGCAAATATCAAGGGCAGAATGCAGATGTGAAAAATCTGCAGATAAGATGGAAGGTGCAATTTTGATAGGATTTTTCGCCAT
>CAYNPR010000132.1:0-4696 GCA_964399115.1 uncultured bacterium
CCAGAACCATATTGACTCCTTCATCAATGTCAAACTCCGTTTTGATAAGGCGTATGGATGCCGCTGCCAACCTTTTCCATACTTCCTGGTAATTTTCCATCGCGTGAGCAGACATGACGGCACCTTCCTTATAATTCAGGCTGTAGATCGTTGACAATTCATTGCCGCTTCTATACGCTGTAGCGCAGATCCACCGGTCAATGGCGGCTGGCATGGCCAGGCCATCATTGTAGTCCGTATGCTCACCAATAATATTGATCCTGCCGGGTGTCAGCGTTACAATGTCCGGTTCATTTCCATATTGCAGCTTAAACTCTGTCATTACCCGATTGATCAAGCGTTCTTTGGTCGGAGCCTGAATAACTTCAACTTGCAGCAATATTATTCCTCATTTGTATTAACGACTTTCGCGATTAGGGCTGGATGATACCCACTCCTCATTATCCACCAGGCGCATCAACCAATCTCCCATCAGGATTGAACCTGACTGCATCTCCTTTCATATATGATTTTCCTTGGATAATCATGCTTTCCGAAAGTTCACAATACATGAGCTGTCCATTTTCATGGAAACTCGTTTGACCCGGTTTACCGTGAATACCCGCGAACACAGCGGAAAGGAATCGGAACTTTGCGCATGGGATACCTTGAACGACTTCATTTTCAGCCAGCCAGGCAGTTCTCAATTGTCCATTCGGGTGAAAACCGGTCATAAAGTTATGACCCTTGCCTCTACATAGATGTCCTTGGATTTTTGTATCCTGCTGCAGGAAACACCAGTCGAACACCCCATCTTCCGTGAAATGAACTCCTGTACCTGCAGGAATCGGTTGTCCAGACAGGGTATCTTCATGAGAAAGTGTGCAAAACTCAAGATTTCCATTTTCATAATATTCGGGCTGGCCGATGCAAGAGACATCTTGTCCTTGCCCTTGAACGCTGCCAGCAATAAAAAAAGCAACCAATATGATAAACCATTTCATGGAGTTTAAGATACGGACGGATCTGCACCCTTTACCATAAATATTGATGATAAGAAAAACTCACTGACTAAATCGAAAAAAACCATCTAGGCTGTATTATAAATTTTTTCTAGTCTTATAAGAAGGTCGTTTCGATCTAGAGAGAAAAGACTCTTGTAATATTAAATCCTAAATAAAGATCATTATTTTCGAATTTTCCAGTCGCATTTTCAACATATGAACTTTCATAGGCGCCTTGAGCGTTGGTAATCATAAGTTGAAACACATGGCCGCCAGTCTCAACGTCACACCCCAATCCCCAGGATTGGACAAAGTTTGGGTTTCGGTCACCCAAAGGGAAAAAAGTATCCGCATTCACACTCACCCTTTTTGTTACTTTGACACGGCCTCCTGCACCCAGTGAAATAAGATCGTGTTCAAGTCTGTCCGACAATACAAAATTGCGATGTACCCATGTGGGCATGAGCTGTATTGAAAAAGATTCATTCATTTTCCTCGCAGCCAGCACTTGGAAATCATAAGTAATGCGGTTAATCAATTCTTCTGCATCCGCAGAAAATTTATCTTGTGTATCCATTTCAATTTTCCCAAATAATACCACTGAAATTGGAAAGAATGGTGTTCCATCAATTTGTTTCAATATTTTAATTTTTGAAAATAGGTCATAAACCTTATTTAGGCTACTCCGCCCACATCCAAAAGAAAACCAATCATTTAAGCCATATTTCAAATCAAACCGGATCACTGCTCCATCCATACCAAAGAGATCATAAACCCCGTTGGTGATGGACCCGAACCTGTGTTGAATCATGAATTCCATAGTTTTCGGACGAGTAAGTTCCACCGATTGCGCATTGACGATTCGAGTCGCTTTAAAAGTGGCTATGACTGGGTTTAGCCTTTGCGGTTCATCCCCCAATTCACTTAACAAATCTTCCTGTCCTGATGCAATGGACGATAGGATGAGAATGCCGGAAATAAATCTTATCATTTTTTCTTTAATTTAACTTTCACGGAGACGTCAACAATTTTAGCGATATTTTTTCTCACAATCTTAGGGATCTCGATCTCATAATCCGCAACCCTGATTTGAAATTTTGCAAATCCGTCAATCCCATTTTTGGATAGGGAGATTGTTCCCAATTCTTTGATATCCTGGGTGACGCCATGAATTGTCATGGATCCGACAAAGTGTACGGATTGGCTGGAATCGGATAAAACCAAAGAATCCCAGTTTTCTATATTTCCTTTGAACAGGGCTTTGGGAAACTTGTCGGATTCCATGTAATTCTCATTAAAATGTTCCTGCATCATTGCATTTTTAAACGTAAATCCTCTTATGGGTGCCTGAAAAGCCACTTCACCCTTTTCACGATCCAAAACACAAGTCACTTGTTGATTGTATGCCTCAATATCTTCTAGGGGTGCAGATGAAAAAAATGAAATGACTCCGGATCGTGTAAAATAGACATCCTTCGCTGGTAAGGGAATGGCAAGAATTAGAACAATCAACGTTTTTGTCATTCACAATCCATGTCAAAAAAGGTTTGCAGTACATCCAGATCTGTGCCGGGTAGTTTGGATCCGCCCTGCGGCATAAATCCGCTGGAGCCTTCTTCCCGGTTGACCCGGTCCAATACACTTCCCATTCCATTTTGAACGGATGAGTACGTTTCCAGGCTGAGGCCACCTGAAGGCGTTGAACCGGAGTGGCAGCCAATACAATTCTGTGTAAGAATGGGAGCCACTGATTCTTCATAATATGCTTCAACAATGGAACAATCTGTAGGCATTTGGTCCGGATCATCCGCTACATTGTTTTCGCACCCGCAAAAATAAACCAAAGCAACAGGAAGTATCCGTATAATTTTTTTCATCATATTATCGCAATTATCAATAAAACGATTTGCATCGTATTATGGCTCAAATTTAGTATTGAGGCATGTATAGATGGGAAATGAATTGGAAAATAATACGATCCATCCTGCCCATAATCGCGCTGGGAGCATTTGTTTATTATACAAAGTCACTCCAGCCTGATTACACGGCGATGGACCCCGTATTTGAATCGGACGTAAAAGAATTAGTCTGGCGATTTCAAATGAATGAAGGTGCGGACTTATTGTACCAGGTCGTTCAGGTGAACGGTACAGTTACAGGGTTTGACTCTCTCCTTGTGATCCTGGGCCATCGATTGATCTGTGCGCCAGATTCGTCAAAAAGTCTCACCCCACCCATTGGCGAAACGATTACGGTAAAAGGCAGATGTATTGGATATGATGATCTATTGGATGAACTTCGACTAGATCATGTGGTCCAGATCAAGAACTGACGCTTCACAACTGAAGATGATAAAACCATTCTCATCTTCCTTTAAACTTATACTATTGGCTTGATTTGCCCTTGAAGAGTTAGCAAAATATATTGCTACTTTAAATACAGGATTTTTTCCGATTGGATTTGATCATTGTAGTTTAGTTGAAGCAAGTAAAGCCCGGTGCTCATTCCATCCCGAAATTTGATTTGAATCCGGTCCTCCCCAGATATGTTCACCCAATGGTGGAGTGAGTAAACTTCCCGTCCCAAAAGCGAATACAGTGAAATCTTAATTTCACTTCCCGGATTGTGAACCTTATACTCAAGATTAATTGTCGAATTAAATGGGTTGGGAAATATATTGACGAGTTCAAAATGGTTTGGGTGTGGAGAATCACTTTGAATTGAAAGGTCCGTATTTTCCCCCCCCAGGTGTTGGAAACATGTATCCCCACATGTCCGGATTACCTGCAGACCGACCAAAGGAAACATCTTCATCCTGTTGAGGAAAAGTAAGAGAATCCAAAATGGAGACTCCATCCGGTCCTATTAATCCTAAAAATTCACCATTGGAAGAGAGTTTGAAATTTGTATGTAAAGGGCCCTGTTCCTGATCTTCATCACACCAGATTAAGAGAAATTCTCCAGGATTTACAACGACTCCCGAATCGGGAAACTGCCATTTGGTCAAATTGTCCACTTTATCGGTTAAAAAGAAATTTGAAAGATCTTAGGTATTAGACAAAAGGAAAGTGATTTTGAATTTTCAGCTAAAATGTTATACGATCCAATAAAGCCAGGGGTTCAAGCGGGAATCAGTCTTTTCCAAAAAGACGATAACTATTTCATCTTCACAGTTGAAAAAAACAGTGAGCAACATGTACTTAAACTCTTTTTAAAAGAAAGAAAAAAGGAACCAGTTGTATTTCAGGAAACTTTTTTAAAATCATATAATGGTACAATTAACCTTAAAATAATATCTGAAGGTGATACATATAAGTTTTCCTACTCGCTGGATGACGGTACCACATACCAGTTCTTTGCGGAAACTAGTGCAGATAAAATACTCAGTAAAGGTTATACCGGTGCTTACCTTGGTCTCTATGTAACCAGCAAGGGTAAAAATTCTAAAGAGTATGCAGATTTTGACTGGGTTGAACTTAATTGAAATAGGGTGAATTAAGTTTACTTACCGGCAACTGATCGAGGTTCAAACGACGTACCCACTGCTGAAGACTTGCCATTTTCTCAATTGTGATGGAGTGGACTCCAAAAGATTCTTCCACCGTTCCTCGGATGATAAATAGTGTTTCCCAGTGAAGCAGATCCCCAAATTCCTGAAACGCTTCCGGGAATAGCACACACTCGTAGATATCCGTTTCATCTTCCAGGGTTAA
>CAYNPR010000133.1:0-4691 GCA_964399115.1 uncultured bacterium
TTCGTAATGAGCGGGTCGGAGGTTCAAGTCCTCTCGGTGGCTCATTTAATATGCTTCCACTTCCAGTAACTCCACATCAAAAATTAGTATCGCATTGGGTGGGATGACGCCTCCCGCTCCCTGAGCACCATATCCCAATTCCGGTGGGATGGTCAACTTTCGTTTCCCTCCGACTTTCATACCCTTTACACCCTGGTCCCAGCCTTTGATCACGGAACCAACGCCCAAGGTAAACGTGAACGGTTCCCGCCCAGATTTCAACGACGAATCAAAGACGGATCCATCATCCAGCATACCGGTATAATTCACCACAACCTTGTTGAAGTCCTGCGCTTCCGCACCTTCTCCAACCACAAGTTCTTCAATGATTAATTGATTATCCATAGTTGCAATATATCCTTTTTGATAGCATCCGGTTCCTATAATCGCTAAAACCAGAATAATATGTTTGTGTGAGAAATTCATTTGTTGATCGTTCCTTATTGGTAAAAAAAGGGTGGTAAATTTACCATATCATGAAAATGCCACAAACGCTATTCGATTCGCACCTTCCACCGCTGGCGGAGCGGGTCCGGCCCAAAACCATAAACGAGTTTTGCGGTCAGAACCATCTCGTTGGAGATGGGAAAATTTTGCATCGCCTGTTGGATCATTCGGCATCATTTTCAATTATATTTTGGGGACCGCCCGGAACCGGAAAAACTACGTTGGCACGGATGATTGCTTCGTCTTCCGACTCGGTCATCAAAGAAATATCCGCCGTCTCCAGTGGCGTAAAAGATTTAAGAGAAATCATCGCCGGTGCGAATAAGGCCAAGGAAATGGGTCAAAGGACAATTCTGTTCATTGATGAAATTCATCGGTTCAGCAAAAGCCAGCAGGATGCACTGCTCCACGCAGTTGAAGACGGAACGTTGACTTTGATTGGAGCAACGACCGAGAATCCTTCTTTTGAAGTCATTTCTCCCCTTCTTTCACGTTGCAAAATATTATCCTTAAATCCGCTGGATTCCGATCAGTTGAAACAAATTTTGGAGAACGTTTTTACCCAAGACGTCATCCTATCTAAAAAAGAAATGAAATTGGGAGAGGACGAGAAGGATCTGCTGATTCAGTCCAGCGGAGGCGATGCCAGAAAAATGCTCAATACGTTGGAAGTAAGCATAAGCCTAATGGGCGGAGAACGGGTAATTTCTAAAAAAGTTTTAACGGAAGCCATCCAGTCCAAAACGTTGATCTATGATAAACAGGGCGATTATCATTACGATTCCATCAGCGCATTCATCAAGTCCGTTCGCGGATCCGATCCCGACGCAGCTATTTACTGGCTGGCCGTCATGCTGGAAGGGGGAGAAAAACCGGAATTCATCGCTCGGCGACTCATCATCTTGGCATCGGAGGATATCGGGAATGCGGATCCGCATGGACTTAGCCTTGCCACTTCCGGATTCCAGGCCGTCCATATGATCGGTATGCCGGAAGCCAGTTTGATTCTTGCTCAGGTCACCACATACCTCGCCAGTGCACCAAAATCCAACGCAAGTTATAAAGCCATCAAGTCTGCCATGCATGCCGTGAAGGAATCTGGAACTCCTTCCGTTCCATTGCATTTACGGAATGCGCCCACAAACCTGATGAAGGACATGGATTACGGCAAAGATTATCATTATCCCCACTCTCATCCTGATCATTTTATTGAGGAAAATTATTTCCCGGATGAGGTGAAGTACACATTTTACCATCCAACGAATCAGGGTCGGGAAGAGTGGATCAAAAACAGGTTGAAATCGCTTTGGAAAGATCGTTATTCAAATAAATGATATTTGTGAATTCACTTTTATCATCTAAACCACCCTTGTCATTTCCCCCTTGTAAAGAAGGGAACCGAGACGTGGTTTTAAAAACATTTGGGAAAAATTCATTTTTCACCTTTTTTATTCTTATTTCATGTCTATTTTCCGATGAACGGCTTCGACTAAAGAAAGCCGATGTGCTGGAAAGCAAAACAGTCAATGGGAAGACGGTTCAATATTTGTCTGGAGACGTGGTCATCACCAAGGGAGAACTAACTCTCACCTGCCAGGAAGGTCGTTATTTTGAACGGGATCAGATTGCCTTTTTATTTCAGAAAGTGATCGCTCTTCAGAAAGAACGAACCCTAACCTGCGACACGTTGAAATTTTTCTCAAGCGAAGATAGACTTCTGAGCACAGGAAATTCACACGTTTGGGATAAGGACTATGATTTGGTGGCTGATTCTCTCGTGGTTTATACGGAACAGGACAGCGGTGTGGCACTTGGACATGTGATACTGAAACAAAAAGGACAGATTATTTCCGCCAATCAAATCGAATACAAAAAAGATCCGGACAAGGATGGCGTTTCATACATTGCGATAGGGGATGTGGTTATTAAAGATTCATCCAGAATCGCAAACTGCGGCAAAGCCAAGTACGATCGGACCAATGAAATCACTACTTTGGAAATTGCACCTGAAATCACGGAAAATGGAAGAATCCTATCCGGAGAAAAAATTATTTTGACCTACCATGAAGAAGAACTGAAAAAACTTCATATCCCCAAAAATGCCTATGCGAAGACACCCGTTGAAGGATATCAGAAATCCAATATTGATTCTATTGAAATCGGTGACTATTTATTCTTCGCGGATGAAATGTCCGGCTCCGTCCTGAATGGTAATTTTGAAAACGGAACCTTGGACGCCATAAAAATATCGGGAATGGCCAAAACCCTTTATCACGTTTTTGATGACTCCGTTTACCAAGGGAAAAATAACGCATCCGGAGACACCATTTTCATGTCCTTTAAAGAAAATGATTTGGATTATCTCCGCGTTATTGGCGGATCCGAAGGAAAATTCACTCCAGATTCTCTAGCGTCCAAGTCGGAATTCCCCATTATTTATTCAGCAAACAAAATTCAATATCGGGTTCCTGAAAAAGAAACCGATTTGGAAGGGAAAGCCAAAATCAGACATGATAATACCGATCTCGAAGCAGGATTTATCACTGTAGACTGGCAAACAAATATTTTAAATGCAATACCTCTGGCGAAAAACGATACCATCAACGAACCTCTTTTTCCCATCCTTAAAGAAAAAGGACGAGAACCCATGAACGGGGACGCCATGACCTACAACCTCGACACCCGCAAAGGCCGAGTGACCAAGGGACAAACCAAAGCGGATGAGGGCTATTACACCGGGGACAAAATTAGAAACGAAACTGAAAAAATAATTTTTATCTATGACGGCACATATACGACTTGCGAATTGGACACCGCTCATTTTCATTTTAAGTCCACAAAAATGAAAATCATCCAAAACGATGTAGTGATCGCCCGACCGATCATTCTTCACTTGGGTCAGGTCCCTGTGTTTGGAATCCCTCTTGGAATTTTCCCCCATAAGGGCGGCAGGCGCCATTCGGGGTGGCTCATGCCAGGCTATGGTGAAAGCAGGTCCCGAGGGCAGTATATGAACGGTTTGGGATATTTCTGGGCACCCAACGATTATTGGGATTCAAAGTTTACGGTGGACTTTGGCGATCGACAGGGTATGGTTTTAAAAATCAATAACCAATATCGTAAGCGGTATAAATATAACGGCAGCCTTTATTACCGAAATCAACAATTCCTTTCCGGAGGGGATAATAATATCACTGATCTATCTTCAGGTAGGAGAAGCAGTATAAATGCAAGATGGAATCATCGTCAGGTTTTAAGAAACAATCAATCTTTCAATGCCAACGTCACATACTCCAGCAATGGAGACTACAATAGAAATTTTGGGCTCAGTGAAGCGGAACGCATGGACCAGAAGGCAATCTCAAAAATCTCTTATTCCAAACGATGGCCCAAGGCAAAAAATTCAATTAGCGTCAATATCTACGAAAATCGAGATTTACTTATTGATCAAAAAGTGTCACCTCCAGATGAATTCATAGACGTCAATGAAAATGGTATTTGGGATAATGAAGATAGTTTAAGTGCTGATTATAATGGGAATGGCGAGTGGGATGTCAATCCCTATTTTATCGAACCTTCCAGACCAAATTACCAAATTAATGAAGCCAATCGAACCTTGCCCGCTTTCTCATTTCGTCATGGGCAAAGCAATCTCATCCCTACCACTGCAACCAAGAAAAAATGGTACAACACCATCACTTGGAACTATGGACTCAACTTCACAAACAAAGAGCGTGATTATTTTGAAGTCACCGATTCCCTGAAATGGAACCCAGATAAACAAAATGAACAAAATAAAAGTTGGACACATACGTCTTCAATAAATGCGCCGCAGAAACTTTTTAAATATATTACAGTCAATCCCAGCCTAAGCTTTAAATCTGCATGGGTAGACAAATATTACGATGCCGTCTGGAACGATACATCATTTACTAAAATAGAGCGACAAGGTTTTGCCGCCAAGACCACTGGCTCCTTTTCAATAAACGCCAATACCCAGATCTATGGTTTGCTCCCAATCCCCATCGGCCCCATGAGAGCCATCCGGCACGTTATGTCGCCTTCTCTAGGATATTCCTGGACACCTGATTTTACAAAACCACTTTTTGGAAAAGATCTTGGATATACAATTAAAGAGACTGATTATCTCGGAAATGAAAAAATTCATGATAAATTCGCTGGAACCACGGCTGGGAGCACACCCA
>CAYNPR010000134.1:0-4642 GCA_964399115.1 uncultured bacterium
GTCTATGGGAAACGGATTAAACGGTATAAAAATTATCTGGTTCATGTGGCATCGGTTCAGCCGAAAGAAGGTGACATAGTTAAAATGTTGGCTATGCGCCCAATGAGCAAAAGAAAACGCTGGCAAGTTAGTGAAATAGTTCGTGAATCAGTAAAAATGGTGTAGACGAGTGATTCAACAAGAAACAAGATTAAAAGTCGCAGATAATACTGGAGCAAAGGAAATTCTTTGTTTTAAAGTGTTGGGCGGCTCTAAACGGAAATATGCAAGTATTGGGGACCAAATTGTCGTGACGGTAAAAAAAGCACTACCTGATGGAATGGTAAAAAAGGGAGAAATTCATCGTGCAGTTATTGTTCGTACAAAGAAAGAAGTTAATCGACGGGATGGAAGTTGTATTCGCTTTGACGATAATGCAGCTGTACTCTTAACTGGAACGGGCGATCCACGTGGTACCCGAATTTTCGGACCGGTTGCCCGTGAATTGCGGGAAAGTGGATACATGAGGATAATTTCAATGGCGCCGGAGGTATTGTAAGATGCATGTTATAAAGGGAATGACCGTCAAAATTATTAGTGGAAACCATAAGGGTATGGAAGGTAAGGTGCTTCATGTCTTTCCCGAAAAAGATCGTGTGATTATCGAAGGAATCAATTTTATGAAAAAAGCAACCCGTCCCACGCAAGAGAACCCCTCAGGTGGCCTTGTGGAAAAAGAAGCTTCAATCCACATTTCAAATGTTATGGTCGTTCAAGGTGGTCAGGCAACTCGGATTGGGTATAAAAAGTTGGAAGATGGTTCCAAGGTTCGCGTTTCAATAAAGACAAATGAAGAAATTGAAATTTGATCATGGCCGAAAAAAAGAAAACTCAAAAAACACCAAAGAAAAAACCTGTCAAAAAGATGTCAGGTAAAAAAGCTTCAGCACAAGTTCATATGCCTTCCCTCCGAAAAGTATACAAGGAAGAAATCATTCCATCTTTGCAAGAGCAGTTCAATTACAGCAATGTAATGGAGGTGCCGATGATTGTCAGTATTTCCATCAACATGGGAGTAGGCGATGCCAAAATCAATTCAAAAAGTTTTGAGAGTGCCGTCGAAGAAATCACATTGATTACAGGGCAAAAACCCATTGTCACTATTGCTAAAAAAGACATTTCAAATTTTAAAATTCGGAGAGGATTCCCTGTGGGAACCAAAGTCACGCTTCGCGGAGATAGAATGTATGAATTTCTTGAAAGATTGATCATGGTCGCTCTTCCAAGAACGCGCGATTTCCGTGGATTGTCACACAAGTCCTTTGACGGTCGTGGGAATTACAATTTTGGGATAAAAGAACAGATTATTTTCACTGAAATTAACTATGACAAAATTGATGCCATCCGCGGTTTAAACGTGTCAATTTCAACAACTTCAAACTCGGATGATGAAGCATACTGGTTATTGAAGTCACTTGGACTTCCGTTAAAAGAAAAACCGGTAAAACAGGAAGTGGAAGAGGCAGCCTAATGGCTAAAAAATCACAAATACAAAAAGCCAATCGAAAAGCAAAATTTTCAACCCGGAAAAAAAACCGCTGTTTTAACTGTGGTCGTCCTCATGGTTACTTAAGACGATTTGGCCTTTGCCGGATATGTTTCCGCGAAATGGCTTTAAAGGGAGAAATCCCAGGCGTAACAAAGGCTAGTTGGTAGAGGAATTATTATATGTCAATGTCTGATCCAATCGCAGATTTCTTAACCCGAATTCGTAATGGGCTTTCGGCAAACAAGACATGGGTGGATATCCCATGCAGTAATTTGAAAAAACGAGTCGCTTTTGTTTTGAAAGAGGAAAAATATATAGAAGATTTCGTCTTCATTACTGAAGATGAATCTACTGAAACTATTCGAATCTTTCTAAAATACGATTACAATGGCAACCCTGTGATTGAAAAAATAAAACGAATTAGTCGTCCCGGTCTTAGAGTTTACATTGGTGCAGGTAAGGCTCCTCGAGTTCTTGATGGATTGGGGATTTCAATCTTATCCACTTCAAAAGGAGTTATTTCAAATAAAACGGCAAACAAACTTGGCGTTGGTGGTGAAATAATTTGTGAGGTTTATTAAGCATTATGTCGAGAATCGGTGAAAACCCAATCAATTTACCTGAGGGTGTCAAAGTTGATGTTGATGGTCAGCTTATTAAGGTCAATGGTCCGAAAGGGACATTGGAATTTAGCGCGCATCCTGAAATGAAGATTTCACAATCAAATGGAACCTTGATCGTTGAACGCCCATCCGATGGAAGAGAATTTAAATCCCTTCATGGTACCACCAGACAAGTCATTAATAATATGGTGATTGGTGTTTCCGGTGGATATTGTAAAGAACTTGAAATCATCGGTGTTGGATATCAGGCGATTTCTCAAGGGAATCGTCTCCAATTGCAGTTGGGATTTTCCCACGATATCTTTTTTGATATGCCGGATGAGATCACAGTAACGGCAAAGAGAACCGAAATTAAAGTGGAAGGCATTGATAAACAATTGGTGGGAGAGGTAGCAGCCAAGATACGGTCATTTAGAAAACCTGAACCCTATAAAGGTAAGGGTATTCGGTACAAAGGTGAATATGTAAGATCGAAGCAAGGCAAAACGGTTGGGGTTGGTTAATGGCTATACATCGTAAACAAGTTTTAAGAGAGAAGAGACGCAGAAATAGAAGTAAAAAAACCTCTTGGCTAAATCCATTCAGGCTTCGATTGGTCGTATATAGAAGTATAAAACATTTCGAAGCACAGATCATCAATGACTTTGAAAGTCATACGATGGTTTCCGTCTCTTCACGGGATAAGGATTTACAGTCAGCAATTAAAAAAGCAAAGAATAAAATAGAAATAAGCAGTATTGTAGGGGAAGCATTGGCGAAAAAAGCAAAATCAAAAAAGATCGGACCCATAGTGCTCGATCGAAATGGTTATCCCTATCATGGACGTGTAAAGGCTTTTGCTGAAGCTGCTCGTAAAAGTGGATTAAAATTTTAAGGGAGTCTGATGGGTATTATTAATCCAGCTGAATTGGATTTACAGGAAGAAACTGTTGTAAAGATAAACCGGACTGCGAAAGTTACTTCTCGTGGTAAACGTTTTAGGTTTTCCGCCTTAGTTGTTGTGGGTGACGGTAAAGGGCATGTCGGTGTAGGTCTAGGCAAAGCGAATGAGGTGATCTCATCCATTCAAAAGGGAAAAGAAATTGCTAAAAGAAGTATCATGAAAGTTTCTGTTGTGAATGGGACAATTCCACATACCATTATTGGTAAGAGAGGTGCAAGCCGTATTCTATTAAAGCCAGCCTCCCCAGGTACTGGAATTATCGCAAGTACGCCAGTCCGTGCAGTTATGGAGCAAGTTGGAATCCACAACATTTTAACCAAGCGATATGGGTCAAAAAACGCGCTCAATTTGGTGTATGCGACAATGGAAGCTCTAACGAGAATGAAAGATGCAGTCACTATTGCAAATAAACGTGGAATTACTATTAGCAAAGTATTTGAATAATGGCGAAAAAAAATATATTGCGGATCACACAGATCAAAAGTCGCATAGGTTTCAAACCAAAGGCAAAAGCAACTTTGGATGCTTTAGGGCTTCGTAAAATTCATCAATCCGTCAAACATGTGGAGACACCGGCTATTCGGGGGATGATCAATAAAATTCCGTATTTGCTCAAGGTGGAGGAAGTATGAAGTTGGATTCATTAACACCCGTTCCCGGTTCTACTAAGAATCGTAAGCGAGTCGGGCGTGGAACTGGATCCGGGCTTGGAAAATCTGCGGGTCGTGGTGATAAAGGTGCCGGACAACGTTCAGGATATAAACGACGACCTTGGTTTGAAGGTGGACAAATGCCACTGGCTCGACGGTTGCCGAAGCGCGGATTTACGAATATCTTTAAAAAGGAATATCAGATTGTAAACTTGGATAATATTGCCGCTTTGAAAATAGATACGATTGATCCTCAAGTGCTGGCCGACAATGGATTGGTGCGTTCCGCATTAAAACCGGTTAAGATTCTGGGCAGGGGTGAATTGGCTTCAAAGGTAAAAGTAACCGCAAGTGCATTCAGCCAATCTGCAATTGATAAAATTAATAAATTAGGTGGGACGGCGACAATACTGTGATTGATAAAATCAATAGCATTTTTATAATACCGGATCTGCGTCGCAGGATTCTTTTTACTATTAGTGTCCTGCTGGTTGTCCGGATGGGTGCCCATATACCGATCCCAGGCGTAAACGGTGAAGTGCTTGCCAGTGCGTTCACGAATCTGCAGAATTCTTTATTTGGCCTGTTCAATACTTTCGTTGGTGGCGCATTTCAGAAAGCATCGCTTTTCTCTTTGGGCATTATGCCTTATATATCATCGTCAATTATTATTCAATTGATGGGATCTGTGTTGCCATATTTTCAGCGACTTCAAAAAGAAGGTGAAGCTGGGAGAAAGAAAATCACTCAGATTACTCGCTATGGCACTGTTTTACTTTCATCCATGCAATCTTATGGTGTGGTGGCAGTATTTCTACCCAGTTTATCTTCAAATGGCCAACCCGTTGTTTTAAATCCCGGACCGATGTTCACCTTTACTGGAATAGTCAGCATGGTA
>CAYNPR010000135.1:0-4613 GCA_964399115.1 uncultured bacterium
AATGATTCACCCGGAAATGAGTCCGGATGTCGTTACGTTGGTCTCTCCGGGTTATTTATTCCGCACTCCCCACGGAACCAGCCATGGGACTCCCTATGATTATGATACGCATGTTCCCCTAATAATTTCAAGGACGGGTAGGGCGTCCAAGCAGATCTCAGAACGTTCAAAATCGGTGGATATTGCTCCAACCATCGCAAAAATGCTTGGGATTGAAATTCCCGTGTATTGTGACGGTGTTCCTTTAAAATTCTAACGTGTTAAACTTATTCCGCCTTAAAAAACAATTCGATGGCGTCCTTGCCGTTGATGAGGTCTCTTTTCGTGTTGAGCGGGGAGACGTCTATGGTTTTCTTGGACCGAATGGTGCCGGAAAAACAACGACCATCCGCATGATCATGGGCATTATTCATCAGGATTCTGGTTCCATTGAACTCAATGAACAGAACATTAATCAATTGGGAAGAAACAAACTGGGCTATTTGCCTGAAGATCGCGGACTATACCAAAAACAGAGACTGGAAGAAACCATCGTGTATTTTGGAATATTGCGAGGATTGAACCGGATCGAAGCAAAATCCAATGCCTCCATGTGGCTGGAACGGTTCGATTTGGCAGATAGGGCAAATAGGAAAGTAGAAGAACTCTCAAAAGGAAATCAGCAAAAAATCCAGTTCATTTTGTCCCTCATTCATGATCCAAAGTTGCTGATTTTAGATGAGCCATTTTCCGGGTTGGATCCTCTGAACCAACTGCTGTTAAAAGAGATCATCCAGGAAAAGCGGGAGGCGGGGACCACAATTTTGTTTTCCACTCACCAGATGGAACAGGTGGAGCGGCTTTGTACCAACATTTGCCTTATTAACGAAGGCAAAATCATAATCGAAGGTTCCTTGAACGTGATTCGGGAATCTTACAAGAGTAATGCCGTGGAAGTGAAATATTCCGGTGATCTGAACCAGGAAAAGGCGGAATCTTTTTTCAGTGAAGTAGAAGTTACGGATTTGATGATTTCCGGTGTTCTTAAGGAAAAACCGTCCGATTTCCTGGATTGGATCAATGCTGAAGTGGTTGTGGAATCTTTTCGGGTCAAAACGCCAAGCCTGGAACAGATTTTTATCCAAGAGGTCGAGAAGGCATCATGAAGCAGGTTTGGACCATAGTGAAGTGGGAATTTATCAACAGGGTCAAGACGAAACTTTTTCTGATCACCACTTTTTTGCTTCCATTCTTTATGGGAGCCATGCTTTATCTTCCAACTATTCTCATGGACCTGGAACCTGAAGAATTGACGAAGATCGGCCTGGTTTATGAGGATGGCCTAAATACCCTGGTGGAACGATTTCAATCCCAGGTAACCATGTCACACCGTTTAAAGGATGGAAATCCACAATTCATTATTTTTCGGTACGAGGATGAAAAAACCGCTCTGGACAGTGTTAGTATGAAATCCATTGATGGCTACTTGTACATCCCGTCTTCCGTTCTGGATACTGGCCAGGTCAATTATTTTGGACATTCCTTGAGTAATATCAAGATATTTTCCCAATTGCGCCGGACATTGAACCAGGTGGTGATTGAGCAACGTATGCTTGATCAGGACATTGATATTTCGCTTGTGGGTGCGCTCAGCCGGAATATCCGGTTTGACACGTTTGAAGTGGATGAGGAGGGAATCACGTCCGAGGGCAACGAACTGACCAGTTTTCTCCTTCCTCTCATGTTCTTGATGATATTGTTTATGACTGTTTTCATGAGTGGACAACTATTGCTGCGCTCCGTGATGGAAGAACGAACCAATCGAACAATTGAAATTCTACTGTCTTCGGTCACGGCGGATGAGATCATGCGCGGAAAAATCCTGGGTCTTGGTGCACTGGGATTGATACAGATGATCTTCTACCTTATTTGCGGACTTGTTGTGACGGAGTATAAGGAATTGACCATCGTGGATTATTCCCAGATTCCCATATTTTTTATTTATTTTGTGACCGGATATCTATTTTATGCTTCCATCTTCGCAGCTATGGGAACCTTATTCAAATCGGAACAGGAAGCGCAACAATCCAGTGGCATCATCAGCATCGTGGCCATATTGCCCATTGCATTTTCATCATATTTTATCACGAATCCCGGTTCTGCCTTTACGGTGGCAAGTTCCTACATACCCCCGCTAACGCCTTTTATGATGATATTGCGGGTTGGCACAAAATCCGTTGAATACACAGAAATAATTTTATCGACGCTACTGATGATCGTCAGTTGCTGGCTCATGTTGAAATTATCCGGTAAAATTTTCCGTATTGCCATTCTGTTGTATGGAAAACGACCTACTTTCAAGGAAATCATCCGTTGGGCAAAAACCTGAATTTTACATCTTTAATATTTTTCATCCCTAAATTCAGACCTCGATGACGGCACTAATCATTTATTTTTTGGCAGCGCTGCTTATCTCGTTTCTGTGTTCACTCCTTGAATCGGCTTTGCTGAGTCTATCCATTGCTCATGTTTCCGTCATGGAAAAGGAAGGGAGAAAGGGCGGAGAGGTCTTGGTGGAGTTGAAACAAAATATCAATCGACCCCTTGCAGCCATATTGACCATCAATACAATCGCCAATACGGTTGGTGCTGCCGGCGTGGGTGCCCAAACCATGTACGTTTTCGGCAACAAATGGGTTGCCGTTGCTTCGGGCATACTGACTTTGTCCATTCTCATATTTTCGGAGATCATTCCAAAAACGATTGGAGCAGTCTACAGTAAATCTCTTGCGTCCTTTACCGCTTTCACCGTTCGTGGGCTTATGGCAATAGCATGGCCGTTTGTGATCTTGTCTGAACTCATGTCAAGTTTCATTAATTGTGGTGAAAATGGTGGAGAATCCAAGGCATCCAGGGAAGAATTACTGGCCATGGCTGAGATCAGTGAGGATGAAGGGTCCATTGATGAGCAGGAAGGAGACATCATCGAGAATTTGATCAAACTGGATGATATCCTGGTGGAAGAGGTCATGACCCCAAAATCCGTGGTTTTTGCACTGAGTAAGGACCAGACGGTAGGTGAGGTTGTAGAACAGCATTCGCCTATCGTATTTTCCAGGATTCCAGTTTATGAAAATGAGTTGGACCAAATCATTGGGCTTGTCAATCGATACACCTTAGTGAATAAACAAGCTGAAGATCAGTTCCATATCAAAATATCGGATTTGATGAAGCCCATCCATACCGTTAGCGAGAAGGAGTCCATTTCGGACGTTCTTGATAAGTTTGTAAAACGGCGCCAGCAAATATTTATGGTTTCGGATGAGTTTGGAACGACCACGGGCCTCATTACGTTGGAAGACGCCATCGAGACGCTATTGGGTGTGGAGATTGTGGATGAACATGATCATGTTGTGGATATGCGTAAACTGGCAGCAGCAAAAATGAGAGAAAAAAGTTTGTGAAATAAGAATTGAAAATCGGGCTATTTCGTTGGGTTTGGAATCAATGAATCCTAAATTCGCCGGCTTATTTCGATGGAGAATAAAATAAAATGGCTAAAAAACAAATAAGTTTTGCAGATAAAGCAGCGAAGACTAAAGACGCAGACGCAGTATACGTCAAATACGTAAAAAGTGTCCGATCGGAGAAAACGGGCCAATGGCGCTTCAATGAACAAATGGTGAAGACTAAAAAAGGCGAAAAGTTGGATGTGGCACTCAAACAGTTGGAAGAAGCCAAAACTCTGGTAGATATTGACCTTTCTGAATTTGAAACGAAGGATGAATCAGCAGGCGTTGTATCCGGAGGTGAAGAACAGGCAGTAGAAACGATGGAGGAAACGTCCGGAGTGGAGTCACCGGTGGGAGACGCTTTGCCCGATAAAGAGGCATCAACGGAAGAAGAAGCTCAACCAGTGGAAGAAGAGCCGAGTGCTGAAAAGTCGGAAACGGAAGCTCCGGTAGAGGAAGAAGAACCGAGTCCCGAAAAGTCAGAGGAAGAGACTCAGGCAGTGGAAGAACCGGATACGAAAGATGCTGAGCCGATCGAGGAAATTGCCGATTCTGAAGAAGAATAACAGCCGCGGCATTGATTAATAACAGTCAATTGGAGAGGTGGCCGAGTGGCTGAAGGCGCACGCTTGGAAAGCGTGTATACGTTTACGCGTATCGAGGGTTCGAATCCCTCTCTCTCCGCAATAAAATAGTTATCCGGAGGGGTGGCAGAGTCTGGCTGAATGCACCGGTCTTGAAAATCGGCATACCTTTTGGGGTATCGGGGGTTCGAATCCCTCCCCCTCCGCAGAATAAAGCCCCACTTCGTGGGGTTTTTTGTTTGTGGGATGGTTTGTAGATTAGAATATGATTAGAGGTATTACACGCCTTCTATATTTTATGACTCTTTGCCACGGTCAGTGGCAGGAAATTAATCAGCCTGATATTGGCACTGTCAGTATCATCTTGGCAGATGGAAACCAGCTTTTTACCGCGACCAACCAAGCGCAGGTTTACACTTCCATTGACCAGGCAGGTTCTTGGGAAATGCTGGCGGACACCATGGATACACAACCCTATGGAGTTGACCTATTATTAATAAAAGGCGATGCTGTATTTTTTACTCAAAATATTGGTGAA
>CAYNPR010000136.1:0-4593 GCA_964399115.1 uncultured bacterium
CCAGTGTGGCTGATCATCCTCTCAGACCAGCTACCGATCATCGCCTTGGTGAGCCGTTACCTCACCAACAAGCTAATCGGACGCAGGCCCATCTTAAAGTGCGAGCCGAAGCCCGCTTTAACAACTGTACCCCTAGGGGTCCGCTGCATTATCCGGTATTAGCCCCGGTTTCCCGGAGTTATCCCAGTCTCTAAGGCAGGTTGCCTACGCGTTACTCACCCGTTCGCCAGTTTAATAATTTCCCGAAGGAAACGTTCTCCTTGACTTGCATGTGTTAAGCACGCCGCCAGCGTTCGTCCTGAGCCAGGATCAAACTCTCCATTGTATGTTTATAGATTGTTTGTCGTTCTGGCCGAAATCGACGCTTATCCGTCGCATACCAAATTTTCAAAAATCATGCCTCGAAAAGCCGACGAATTTACCGTCTGAAAAAAAACTGGGCAATACAAATAAATATAAATTGTCACTTAATCATCATAACAAGAGATGGCTCGGAAAAATCTAAAAAACGATCCGGGGATATTTGATTCATTCTCTCTTGTACGTATGATTCATACATCTTATTATTTTTCTCATGAGTATCTGAAAATGATCTCCAAATACTTCCGAGATAAATACCAGCGCCCAATACCAGTGGCGGAAGGGTGTACCTTAAATGTGAAGAAGTTGTATTATAGGTTGACGGGATTTGATCATTCCCTGTTAATATTACACTGGTATTTTCATTTTGAAAATTCTTAAATAAAGGAAGGAATGAGCCTTCTAGGTCCAATGATCGATTTGAACCGATCAAGGAATTCACTTGCCCCCAATTTGAAATCAAAACCATTAATCCGACACTGGCAAGAATACCTTTACCCTTGTCCCAATCTCTTAGTAGAAAATGGCCCCCTCCGGGCAATATGGATCCTGAAATCAAAACCATATACTGATTGCGTACAGGAACAGATTCAACGTTTACAATGGTTTGGTAAAGTGGAATCATTAACTTGCTATAATATGCATCGTCAAAAATTTCTTCAGCTGAAATAAAGGAAGTTCTCGCCGCTTCCCAATTTAGGTTTTGCATATGGGCATAGCCACGAAACGTCGAAAAATAAGGATCATTCATATTTTCAGTCGCAGCCAATAATTCATCAACGTTTCCCGATAGTAAATCAACATAGGTGTCTCGGTAGAGAGCTGCCTTATATGCTTCAGAGGATTCAGGTTCAATGTCCATTACTTGCTTGTAATAACGGTGGGCAAGTAGATTATTGCCCATTTCTTCATAACATCTAGCAATATAATAGTATACGACTGGTACTAGATGGTCATTTGGATATCGGTATAATAATTGAAAGGAAGTGAGAAGACATCGTTCAAAATGACTTTCCTTAAAAAGAAAATCACAAAAAGTAACCATCTCATCTCTCTGGTAGGATGTGTAGTCAGTCCATTCTTCCTGAATTTGTTCTACGGATCTGTAGGGCTGCTGGCCGAGAACGATACTCAACTGCCATCCAATGATTAAGTATGAAAATTTATTCCGCATAAAAAAATTCCCCCGTCCGGGGACGGGGGAATTTAAATAAAAGTTTGGTTGCAGTAATAGTTTAACGAATTAACAGCATTTTCTTTCTTGCAATGAAAGTTTCACTGCGCAATTCATAAAAGTAGATTCCGGATGCGACGGGATTTCCCAAAATATCTGTTGCATCCCACTCAAGAGTGTAAGAACCTGGGCTCATGACTTCATTCACCAGAGTATTCACATTTTGACCTATAATATTATAGATATTTAAAATCACCTGCTCTGAACCTTCTGGAACGTCAAATGAAATTTGAGTGGATGGATTGAATGGATTTGGGTAATTCTGCTTTAAGGCAAATTTTTCAGGAACAAAATTTTCATCATCGGTAGCCACTGTACCTGTTGGAACTACAACAGGATTGTCAACACCGGGAAAACCACAAACCACATTCAGAATATCCGGATCCATGGACGTACCAGGAAGTTTGGCCACTCCAAAATAAAACGTAACCTCATCGGGCAGGGTTGCACCATCCGCCAATGTGTACGTTACCTGAAGAAGATCACCTTCGGTGCCATCACCTGCTGTCCGTGCTCTGGAAGTACTGTAAGCCAATACTTTCAAATGATCTTCGAGATAATTGCCAAGAAGAGTCATCGTCCTTGGATTTCCATCCTCATCGGCAACATTCTCAAGTTTATCACCCTTACTGACGCCACTATAGGCAAGATCAGCATTGTCATGATAAATATCAAGTTCAACACCACGAATCGGTTCATTGTCAACCATACGGATTGTGAACGTCACGTCATTCCCATCCACAACAGCACCCAGGGTATAACCAAGACATCCACAAATTCCCGTAGCAATTAACTGGCCATAGGTGGGATTTGGACTGCCGTCAGGCAGCATTGTTCTCGTATCTACATGGTAGGCTGAATCGGGAGGGCAATCAATTTCAGCCCATAGCCCGGAAACGAGTAATCCACTCGTTAAAATAATTCCTAATAATCTCTTCATAGTAAACTCCCACTTGGGTTTGGTTCAAACTTAAGCTAAAACAAGCCTTAACTGCAATGACGTGAGCTATTTTAAAAATGCCATCTTTTGAATGCGATTCTCTTCTCCAGAAATCACTTGCATGAAGTAAATACCGGTTGATGCCATTTGTCCATTATGGTCTCTCCCGTTCCATTCAATTGAATAAGCTCCCGCTTCCACATTTTCATTAATCAGTGTATTAATTAAACGACCGGTTGCATCGAATATACTCACAATTAATCTATCATAGATGATAGTATTGACAATAATAGTCGTGGTCGGATTGAATGGATTGGGATAATTCTGACTTACGTAAAACTCATCCGGCACAATCTCTTCATCAGGCTCAATGGATACCAACGTGATATCGTACAATCCATTCCGATAAACGTTCCCACGATGCATCTTCCATGACTCGCGGTCCCCAGCCGTCGTTTTAATATCGATGACCTGCAGACCCATAGTCGTTCCAAAAATCAATTCGTAGTCTCCATCATTGTCCAAGTCTCCTATGGCGGGTGTGGTTTCAATACTGCCGCCTATCGATGCAGGAAAATTGTCATAAATCGACCCGTCATGATGAAATACGTAAATGCTGCCGTTCTTCATCGCCGTCACCACTTCCAAATCCCCATCATTGTCCAAGTCCGCAGTCAACGGTCCCGTAAGCGAATTGTAGCCCAAGTCGATGGGCCAGCCAGCCAACTCATCACCACTTGCAGGGTTCCATACGTGAATCATGTCGTCATATCCAACCAACAACAACTCAAGGCTCCCATCGTCATTCAAATCCGCAACCGAAATGCCGCCCCGGATGTCGTCCCCAGTGGAAAAGGTCGTCATGACGGTCCCATCATGATGGAGAACGTACAGGTCGCCGGCATCGTTCCCCGCCACTATCTCCAAATCTCCATCGCCATCGAGATCCACCAAGGTCGGAGGCGCATTGAATCGATGTGATGCTGCAAACGGGAATCCGTCCTTGACGGATCCGTCCGCTTCAACGGCATACAGGTTATCCTCCCAGGTCCCAACGACAATGTCGTAAACGCCGTCACCTTCCAAATCGCCAACGGCGGAGCCAACAAGCATCTTCTCTCCAAGATCCACCGGAAAACCGGACACGTCCGCTCCATCGTGATGGATGGCATATATTTTCCCGGCACTGCCTTCCTGGGTTGTAAAAACAATTTCCAGATCCTCGTCTCCATCAAGGTCCGACAGTGACGGAGCACCCACAACGTAACCGGATTGCACGTAAGCCAACTCTTCCGTGCCGGAGGTGCTGAGGATATAGAGTCTACCATCGTGGGATCCGAATACGATTTCATTGTTCCCATCAAGGTCCACGTCGCCTCCTGCTGGACTGGATCGAACGTTGTCTCCTGCGCTGAAGGGAAATCCGTTTTGGGTCATTCCAGCTATCATATAACCGTGAAGTTTGTCGTCGTCGCCGCCAAAATAAATTTCAGGATAGGAATTCCCGTCAAGATCGGCAATCATGGGCGATGACTTTATCGTTATGCCTGTAACCGGAAATCCAAACTGATTCAACGATAATGATATTTCAATTTCTATGTCAATATTGTAATAAGGCTCCTGTGTTCCAGCCATTAAATTAATGGTACAGGGAATATCTCCAAGTTGAGCATCCGGAAAAGCATAAATGCGAAAATGGTCGATCAGGGTAAATGAGGATCCGCCTGCAGGTATGATGTTGTCAAATTCAATTATGTTGTCAATAACAGCAATCCTTGGATCTTCGGATGATAAGGTTGCAACAACATTTACCGCATCCGCCCAACCTTCGGCATTCGCGACGACAATCTTAACGTTAACTTGTTCACCGGGGTTGAATACACCATCGCCATCGGTATCATTTTGATAATTGATGTCATCAATCGACAAGCTTGGAAAAACCCCCGCACTCAATGCTTTATACACGTTCAACCGACCTGTACCAAGCATGCCTACAAGACTATTTCCTTGACAGGAACCTTCCATATCGGAAAATTCATCTGTGTTTTCAATGATCCTT
>CAYNPR010000137.1:0-4562 GCA_964399115.1 uncultured bacterium
CAAGCAATCTGTAAATGGATCCGTGTTGTTTCTCCAGGTAGGATGGTTTGTTCATCAATGACAAACAGGTCGATACCCGCATCACCATCATGGAAATATCCATGATTCTCATAAAATGACATCACGGTCGCATTGAAGGGTTTAATCTTTAAATGCATTGTTTACCTTTCAATAAAACCATTTAGTGCGTTAACGTGTGTCGGCGATGACCCGCAGCAGGTACCGATCACATCAGGATTTTTGTTTAAAATGAGCCTCATATTCTCCTCAAACTTATGATCATCAATGATTTCAAAATAATCATTTTTGAAATCGGTCACACCCAAGTTCGGATATGCACCCCATTCGCCATCCCAATCCTCCAATAAATGGTCAATGCCGTCCAGGGAGGTTTGGATTGTATTGCAATTTAACAGGAGACAATTCACCGAAAAGTTTCTAATGATTTTTACCACATCTTTTAGGAGAGATTTATCCAGAAGATATTCACCATCTTTCAAGATCAGGCTAAACCATCTTTCAACTGGATTTGAATGGGAAATATTGAGAGCGATTTTGATCTCCTGGATGTTCCCCATGGTTTCAAACAAAACGAAATCCACACCGGCTTCCAAAAACCATTCCGTCGTTTCACCATAGATATCCTCCACAACTGATTTTCCAGGAAATAATTCAGGAGAATAACAGTCATCCACGGAAGTCATGGATCCGGCAACCTTCACTACGTCTCCTGCTGTACTCCGGGCCAATTCCACTGCTTTTAACAGACTCTCTCTAGCTCTTGCTTTTGCCCGAGATGGATTAAATCCCACCTTCCGGTATGTCCAAGTTGTGGTACGGAACGTATTTGTCGTGATTACGTCAGCGCCAGATCGGATGTAATCTAAGTGAATGTCTCGAATTATGTCCGGATGTGTCAGGTTGGCATCAGCAGACCAAACCGGTAGTGGAAGTTCCACGCCTCGCTTGATCAATTCCGTGCCCATGGCACCATCTAACAATAGCGGATTTTTCATCTGCTGGTTTGGAACGATCTACCAATATAAAATAAGACAAAACTGATCGTCATGATCCCAACCCCAACCAGGGATTCCATAATGTGTTCACAGAAAGTATAATATAGAATCCATATGTTTATGGTCAGGTATATGAGGGGCGGAATAGGATAACCCCAAACGGTATATGGTCTATCAAGTTGAGGCTCTTTGACCCTCAGAACAAATAGAGCTGCCACCGTTAATCCTGTCGTTAAGATCAAAGAAATTCCCGCATACATGAGCACTTGTTCAAAGGTAGATGTAAAAAGAAACAGCATGGAAAACGCCAACTGAATCCAAAACGCATTTAGGGGAATTCCATGCTTATTTTTTATTTTCAGGAAACCGATGAATTCATGATCCTCCCCCATGACCTGCATAATTCTTGGACCGATATAGACAAAACTGCTGATTGTGGAAAGCAGTAAAACAGAAATGCCAAGTCCCATAATCTTCGCACCCACATTTCCGAATATGTTATTACCTGCAATATATCCAACTTCCACCTTTCCCACCATGTCCGCCATGGGTGTCGTCCGTAAAAAAATATAATTCAATAACACATACATGAACATGACAAATGCCGTTCCCATTAGCATAGCTCTAGGAATATTCTTCTGTTGATCCATGATTTCCCCAGAAACATAAACCGCTGAATTCCATCCCGTATAAGCATAAGATACCCAGACCAAGCTCACTGCAAAACCAGAACTCAACAGCAATGATCCATCACCTGGCTTCGGGAAAATTGAAATTGATTGTGAAGTATCCACAATAAATCCGAAACTGATAAAGATAAGGATCAGCCCGATCTTTACAGCTGTTGATCCATCCTGGAACATTGTTCCCCATTTGATCTGGGACATATGGAGACCATGAAAACCAAATATAACAATCAATGCCACAACCATTGGTTTGAAAACAGGAAAAACAGTTGAAAAGTAACTTCCCAATGCCATGGCAGCCAAAACCAGGGGTGCTGAGAAACCAACAGTGGCGGAAATAATCCCGGCAGCAAACCCAATGGATGGATGGATAATCCGACTTAAAAAATAGTATTCTCCACCCGATCTTGGTAATGCAGCGCCCAGTTCGCTATAGGATAATGCACCGCACAATGCAACCACTCCACCGATAATCCAAAGCATAAGCAGCGGAAAAACGGACTGAATATCTTTAAGTTGGTAGCCGAGACTGGTGAAAACGCCTGTCCCAACCATGGAAGCGACAACGAAAGATGAAGCTGTCCAAACGGTAAGATGGCGACCTTGCCGAGAATTTTGTGTCATAGATGGTTTTCAGGATCGATAAAGATTGATAGCTAAAAGAACCCAACCTATTACAAAGGATAAACCACCAATGGGTGTAATGGCACCGAGCCAACGCATATCCGTCAAAACCAACAGGTAAAGACTCCCGGAAAAAATGAAAATGCCTGCCGTCAATAAAATCGCAGGTAAATGAAGAATACTTTCCTGAACGTTAAATCCTATCAGTCCTAAGAGAATGAGACCTAAACCGTGGTACATCTGGTATCGAACACCAGTTTCAAAAATTACCAGATCATCTGGAGAAACCCTTGACTTCAAACCATGAGCCCCAAAAGCACCAAGTAGAACGGCCAAGCCGGTAAAGGTTGCTCCCAAAATGAGCCAGGATTTCATTCTGTTTATTCGGAGCGTTGGATAACGGTTCTCATCGGAAATGGAATCTCGATGCCTTCTTCATTGAACCGTTTATGCAGTTTTTTCACGAATGCGTGTATAATCGGATTCTGGTCGCCATATTTATTACCATGGAAATACACCATAAAATCAATACTGGATTCACCAAAACCCCTGAAACGAAGCATCGGTTCATAATTCTTGTTGGTTTCCTCCATGGAATTTTGGATGTCGTTAATTATATCGGCAACAACCTTCTCAACTTGATCCAAATCGGAACCATAACCGACACCAACAGGAATTTTCACTGAAAAACTTGGATCACCACTATCGTAATTCTTAATGATGGCAGCGGACAATTTCGCATTGGGGATATGAATTATATTATTCGCTCGTTCCAGCATTTTAGTATTTCGCCAAGTAATATTCTGGACATAACCCATTTCTCCGGAATCCAACATTATAAAATCCCCTGTCTGGACCTTTTTACTCAGTAAGATGTGCAGGCCGGCAAATACATCTGAAAGCGTATCCTTCAAGGCCAATGAAACAGCTAAACCACCCACACCTAAAGCAGTCAACATAGGCGCGATGGATATTTCCAATGAATCCAAGATTAGAAGCAACCCGATTAAGTACACGGTAATACTGACAAAATTGGTGAACATGGCTGTGGAAGGAAGCCCTCCACCCTGGTTTTTGGACCATATATTAAACAAACCCACCACCATTTTTGCAGCTGCATGAGTGATGGAAGCAATCAGAATGATAATAAGAAATTTTGAAATGAACAGGCTGTATGCATCTCCGATTTCAAGGCCGCGTAAGGCAACAGATAGAGAACCAAGGAAAAACCATAGAATGATTTGAGATTTCAATGCATTGAGGATGACGTCATCTCCCTCCCAATTGGATTTTTCAGCTACTTTTACAAGACGGGAATGGATGAACTTTTTAAAAAACCATCCCACAATGAGCCCGGTAAAAACAATGGCGATTGGCGGAATCCAATGGGTTATGAAATCATATGTAGAGATAAAATATTTTATTTGTTCAATCATAATGATGGGAATTTAGGGAATTATGTGAATTGGCTATCTATAAAATTCAATTTGTTCATTAGAAATCTTAATCCGTTTTCAATGATATCTCCCAGTGAATGGATGATTAAACTCTGTATTGTCAAAATAAATCGCGTATAGTCGCGATTTAGGCTAATCAAACTTCACGGATACAAGTTGGGATACACCCTTTTTTTCTTGGGTGACGCCATACATGAAATCGGCAATTTCCATAGTAAGTTTATTGTGTGTAACAATGATGAATTGAGTCTCGTCACAAAATTTGGCCAGTACACGTGTGAACTTACGAATGTTTACATCGTCTAAGGGCGCATCCACCTCGTCCAAGATACAATAAGGACTGGGCTTGACCTGGTAAATCGCAAAGAGAAGTGAAATTGCCGTCAGCGCTTTTTCACCACTGGACAATAATCGTAGGGATCTGTTGCGTTTCCCGGGCGGATGAGCATCAATGGCAATGTCGGCTTCCAAAGGATCCGGATCACCTACCAATCTCAGGGTTGCATCTCCTCCTTCAAAAAATAAATTGAACAATTTTTCAAAATTATTTTTTATCAAATCCATAGTTTCCTGAAACCGTTTCCGTGCAACCCTATCAATCTTCCGAATGGTCTCTCTCAGGTTCGCCTCTGCTTTATCCAAATCGTTCTTTTGGGTATTCAGTATTTCCAATCGTTCATTTTCCTCATCATATTCATCTTTCACTGCCATATTAACAGGTCCAATATTATCTAGGCTACGGTGTATTTTTTCTATTTCCAGCAACAATTGTTCTTCCG
>CAYNPR010000138.1:0-4560 GCA_964399115.1 uncultured bacterium
TACAATTTGTCAAGGATGGCGATGATTTTGTTGCGGCTTACCAGGCATCAATTGGACTTAAAATAAAAAAAGAAGAAAATATTGACCACCGAGTCTGGACAGATTCCATTAGGGTGAATTCATATGAAGAGACCAAGTCTAGAGTAAAAAACAGGAAACATTTCTTCAGCATGACTTTGTCCAAGAACGAAATGTACGAAGTAGTGGGTGAACTCCAGGATTTGGATACACGCAAAAAGGGAATTATAACCAAAAACCTGGATTTACGCGATTACCGTAAGACACCCTCGGTTGTAACTCCCATTTTTCTATTGGATTTTGAGGGGGATTGGGGATTTGGACCTGGTAAAATTCCTACACGAGGGCACCGTGTCAGAGAAATAGGAGAAGGAATTTCAATACAAATTTCCGGGTTTGTCGGTTTAGATCTCTATTCAATAGAAATATTTTTAAATAATTCAATCGCCCAAGATTCCATCATATCGGTATTGGATTACACAGGAAAGTCCACGGGCTATTTTAATGAAATCATTTTTATTTCAGCCGATCTTTTAAAATCATTAAAAAATGATTTTACGATATACGTACATCAAAAAAAGAAAACGGACAAGAAGGTCATATCTTTTACCATGTATAAACCGGGTGTTTCCAATTTTATTTATGATATTAGTGCGGCCCTCAAGCAGATGAAATATATTTTAACCAATGAAGAAAATTTGAAATTGAAGGGTACGTCAAAAAAAGAAAAAGAAAACCTATTCTATGCATTCTGGCAAAACAGAGATCCAACACCAAAAACAGAATTTAATGAATTGATGGAAGAATATTATGGACGTGTATGGTACACCAATGAGCACTTTGAAGGTTGGCAACCGGGATGGGAAACGGATCGGGGAATGATCTATATATTATTCGGTCCACCTGACAGTGTTGAAAAAACGAACACAACAACGTCAATGACGTCGTCTTATCAAATTTGGCATTATTATCAGGCCAATAAAAATTTTGTTTTCAGGGACCAAAATGGATTTGGCGATTATAGATTGGAAACACCATTTATAGGACGAGGCCTATGATGTTGGAACGATTTTCTCATAGTGGAATCCAATCCTTTAAAAAATGTCCATCCCAATTCAAATTCCGCTACATTGACCAAATTTTTAAAAAAGACGAAGGGATAGAGGCTTTTCTCGGAAAACGTGTTCATGAAGCAATTGAATATCTATACAAAACCGTCAAATCAGGTAATATCCCTCTTGTTGATGAAATCATGAGAGTTCACAAGTCATTATGGAAAGATAAGTGGCATGATCGGATTGCCATCGTATACAAGGACAAAACACCTAGAGATTATTTTTATCTTGGTGAGTCCTGCATTGCACGTTTTTACAGGCAGTATTACCCATTTTCCGAGAAGGTAGTGGCCACAGAGCATGAAATGGTGTTTACGCTTGATGGTGATGAAAATTACAGAATTAAAGGCATAATCGATCGAGTGGATCATGATGGTAATGGAAATTGGGAAATCCATGACTATAAAACAGGCAAAAGAGCCATGTCCAATAAAGAAGCTGATCGGGATCATCAGCTGGCCTTATACCAAATTGGATTGATGGCTGAAACTGACAATATACAATCCGTGAAATTGGTATGGCACTTTATACAACATGGAAAAAGAATTGAATCGTCAAGAAATCCAGAACAAATCAGAAAAGTTATAGTAGATACGAAAAGTTCAATCGATGAAATTCGGGAAAGAATTAAAAATGGCGGTACATTTCCCCCCCAAAAAACCATTTTGTGTAATTGGTGCTACTATTGGGAAGAATGCCCCGTTCAGACTGGTCCAAATCTCTATATATCATAAATGAAAAATTTAACCCAGGAAGAAATTCAGGCAATTGATGCAGCTATTAAATCCAAAACTCTAAGGGAGCACCATAAACGGATTCTGTCAGATTTATTGAACAGGTGCATTTCTACACCTATGGAAGCTGATTTGTTTGTGGATGGTGCATCTGATCTTCATTCGGGAACAGCTGGTATTGGCGGTGCAGTTTATATTGATGGAAAGGAAGTGACGACTTTTTCTATACCGCTAAAAGGTAAAACCAATAATGAAGCTGAATATCTATCAGTGATTAAAGGAGTTAAAGTCTCACGCGAACTAAACATAGAAAACTTAAATATATATTCGGATAGCCAACTTGTTGTCAGGCAAATAAATGGACAGTACAAGCTGAAAAATGACAGAATGAAGATACTTAATGAAAAGGTTATGAATGAATTAAAGAAGATGACGGGATGGACGGTCAATCATGTTGAACGTGAAAAAAATAAAAGAGCTGATGCATTAAGTAAACAGGCGATGAGATCCATACAAAATACTACCTAGGACAAATTAAATAATGAAGTTGTTTAAATCATTAAATGAAAGTTAATTACAATAATTGTATCCTTATCTCGTCAAGATTTTCAGCGTAAATTCATCATTCTTCTAAAAAAATATTTTCGATTTTGATTAAATGGTTCGACTGAATTCCCCAAATATTATAAACTGGATATCCGGTGATATCGCAATTGATCTCGGTACGGCAAATACGCTTATTTGGCTTAAGGGACGTGGTATAGTTGTGAATGAACCGTCCATTGTCGCCCGATCAGTTCATGATGATACCATTGTGGCCGTAGGTGAAGATGCAAAAGCTATGTTAGGACGAACGCATCGTAATCTAGAAACCATTCGTCCCTTACAAGATGGCGTCATTGCAGATTTCAGGATGACCGATGGTATGCTTCAAGGGTTCATACGTAAGATCAATTTAAATCGGTTGGCTCGACCGAGAATGGTTATCTGTGTTCCATCCGGTGTGACTGAAGTTGAGCGTCGAGCCGTAAAAGAGTCGGGTGAAAGAGCGAATGCAAGAGAAGTTTATCTTATCGAAGAACCGGTAGCAGCCGCCATTGGCATTGGATTGGACATCAGCCAGCCTGTTGGCAATATCATTGTTGATATTGGTGGAGGTACGACTGAGATTGCAGTGATCTCCCTAAACGGTGTCGTAACAAAGGAAACGATTCGTATAGCCGGCGACGAGATGGATGAAGCTGTTTTGCAATGGTTCCGTAATGAACATAAGCTTGAAATTGGTCTAGGAATGAGTGAAAAAATAAAAAAATCCGTTGGATCTGCCATGAAGATGCATTCTACAATGATTGCGGTGAAGGGTAGAGATCTCGTTTCTGGCATTCCGAAAACCATTGAAGTTTCATCGGATGAAATTCGCCAGGCACTTAAAGATCCAGTGAATCAAATTGTGGAAGCAGTAAAACATTGTCTTGAAAGAACCCCTCCAGAATTATCAGCTGATATACTTGAGCGAGGAATTATTCTAGCCGGTGGCGGCAGTTTGCTTAAAGGCATCGATCAAATTATCCGAGAAAGGACCAATATACCGGTTAACGTTTCTGAAGATCCACTGTTGTCCGTGGTTAGAGGAACTGGCATGGTTTTGGAGAACTTGAAAAAATACGAGGCGGTCTTACTGTAGGGTTGTATGCGCAACCTTTATCTCCTATTAGTTCGAAATAAAGACCACTTACTTTTTACGCTAACTTTTTCCATATCCACTTTTTTATTATTAAACAACGATGATCCCAGGATGAAAGTTATCCGGGGAAAAACAACAGAAACTGTAGCTTTTATTTCTTCTCCAATAACTTGGGTAAAATCCCTGATGTTCCTAGAGGAAGAAAATCGATTATTGCGGGAAAATAATCTACTACTTTCCCTGCAATTGGAATCTATGATGAATCTTCAAAAAGAAAATGACCAGCTGCAGGATATGCTGAATTTTCAAAGGCAGACAAAATTATCCTTAAAACCTGCCCATGTTGTGAACAAAGGTATCCAACCGAATCTACTCTCTATTGTAATTGATGTGGGTTCAAAAGATGGTTTACAGGCGAATCAGGCAGTTTTGACCTCGAAAGGTGTTATTGGGAAAACAATAGAGATTGGAAACACTGCTTCCATCGTTCAATTGATTTCTGACATTAATTACCGTATCAGCGTACGGATTCTTCCAAGTAATGCAACGGGTATTCTCGGATGGATTGGAGATGGGATTGCTCAAATTAGGGAAGTGCCAAAAAATGTGGACATAAACATTGGAGATAAAGTAACCACCTCCGGATTTAGTGATATTTATCCCGCAGGGCTTCCGGTTGGAAAAGTAGCGGGTGTTTCTGATGAGAGAGGAAATTTCAACAAGAGCGTCAAAGTGAATTTGTCCAATGACCTGACCTCATTTCAGTATGTTTTTGTCATTATTGAGGATTCCAATGAAATGGATTGACTTCATTCTATCGTGGATCATGGTTTGGCTGACCCAACTGCTACTGGTCGATTTTCTGTCAATCAATACTGTCCGTCCTGACTTTTTGATCATATTAGTGTTGTATTGGTCAATTAAACACGGCAAATCTGTAGGAACTTTATCTGGCTTCATTATTGGTTTGAGTGTCGATCTGTCGGGGACAGCCTCCTTTTTTGGCCTC
>CAYNPR010000139.1:0-4538 GCA_964399115.1 uncultured bacterium
ATTCCAATTAGGACCGAGGAGGGTCGTGAGATAAGAAAGGCATTTCGTGCCCAGGAAAAAGGATGGAAAATCCTCTCGGCGGATTATTCCCAAGTGGAACTGCGCGTCATGGCTCATTTGAGCCGTGACAAAGGACTTATTGATGCATTCCAAAAGGGTGAAGATATTCATACCAGAACGGCGAGCCATGTGTTTAATGTCCCAATTGAATCCGTATTGCCGGAAATGAGACGAACGGCAAAAATCGTAAATTTTGGAATCATGTATGGTGCGGGACCTTTCCGAATGGGACAGGAACTTGGTATTCCAAGAGCGGATGCAGTTGCCATCATTGAAGCCTATTTTGAGCAGTACAGCGGTATACGAAATTATATTGATTCTACCTTGGAAAAAGCTCGAACGGATAAATATGTGGAAACCATGTTGGGTCGCCGTCGTCCGGTTTGGGATGCGGACTCTAATAATGGATTGCGTAGACAGGCAGCGGAACGAATGGCAATCAATATGCCTATCCAAGGATCAGCTGCGGAAATGATTAAATTGGCGATGTCCCAAATTCAAAAAGACTTGAAAGTGGAAAAGCTAGAATCAAAAATGATTCTCCAAATTCATGATGAACTCCTGTTTGAATTTCCTGATGACGAAGAGGGGACACTGGTTGATTTGGTTGTGGATAAAATGGAAAATGCGATGGAACTTTCCATACCATTGGTAGTGGATTATGGTATTGGTGAAAATTGGTACGAAGCTCACTAATCCTTGATAATGATAATTACCTCAGATTATAAATAGATTCGGATGAAAAAATGGAAGCAAGCATTACGTTAAAAAAAGTTGGGAAACTGGTTGGAGATAAAACAATTCTGGCTGGTCTTACCTTTGGAATTGAACGTGGCACACTTGTGGCAATTGTAGGGGTTAACGATGCGGGAAAATCCACATTGCTTCAACTTATCTCCGGTTTTGAAAGCCCTAATTATGGTCAGGTATTCATTCATGGTTTGGACATGGATAAGCGTAGGAATGAGACTAGGAAACTTATTGGATATGTCCCCCATGAAAATGATCTGGATCCGTGGATGACTCTAGAACAGAATATTCGTTTCACAGCCAACCTTTATCGTGTCAGTCGGAAAGATACAAACAGTAGAATCGCCAAATACGCCAAGGTTCTAAATCTGATTCCTTACTTGAGTCAACTGGCATCAAAGGTTTCCCATGGTATTCAAAAGAAAACAATGTTGGCGCGGGAATTGGTTCATGATCCTCCCGTCTTGATCCTGGATGAGCCCACTGGCTTCATGGATGCGGAATCCATTCGTCTGGTTTGGGATGTATTAAAAGAATTCAAGGAAAAAAAATCCATTATTTACGTTAGTAATTCCTTGGAAGAGATTGAACAAGCTCATGATCGCATACTTGTATTTCATGAAGGGCGAGTGCTCATGGACGGTCATTTGGATAAATTGCTTGAAAGCACTTTGGACTATCACCAGTTTCAGATTGAATTTGAATTCCTTTCAAATGAACTTTATGAGAAGTTGTCCAGCATCTCCACTGTTGTTTCACCAAATCGTCTTGACAATATTTTTCATTTTTATGGCAGAACCCGTAATGTTTTTTTCGATGTGATTCATGTGGTCTCCAATGACATGATGATAGATTTGAGCGTGAAGAAACTCGGACTTAGAGATTTATTGGATTCGGAATTTGCAGGAAGGGGATTAGATTGATTATAGCCCTTTTAAAAAGACGTCTTTGGTTGTGGAAAAATAGGTTTTTATCCGGCTTTATTTTAGTACTCATTATGCCGGTCATTATTTTTATGATGGTGAGTTTACCCATGGAAAACATATTAGTTAGGAGTCTTCTTGGCGTTTCGTATGATATATGGATTTTACCGGGGCTGATTTTTATCATTTCTTCGTTGGTTCTTTTTCCGTTGCTGCACCGGGATTTTTTTGATCTGAGAATCCATAATAAAGTTTTAGGGAACATAGCCTTGGCGCCATACAGTAAAAATATGATGATAATGAGCTATTTGTTCGTGGCGGGCATGGAAGCCTTGGTAGCTGCCCTTATCTCAATGGTTATCTACTCCGGATTCATCTCATTTACATTTTCGTTTGCTCAATTCGGTTTTATGGTTTTATGCCTGTTGCTTTACATACTGATCCTTGGAAATCTTTTCATCACCGTTTCGCTCCTGACGGAGTCGATAACATCCCATTTATTCATCACTTTCATGATTTTTATTATCATCCTGTTTGGGAGTGGTTTGATCATTGAATTCAGCTTTTTCCCTCGGGTTGTTGAAACAGTTTTGATATTTCAGCCTCTTTCGATTCCATTTCGTACACTTCAAATCTTCCTGTCAAATGGGACAGTTCAATGGGCTCTTATCGGTCTGTCCCTTGTTCTTGCCCTAGCTTGGATCCTTGCCAACAGTTTCCTTCTTAAATATAAATTACGGCAATGATTGCATATCTCTCAGGGGGCATGGAAAATGCACCGAAGGAAGGTTCCGATTGGCGTAATGAGATGACGGGGTGGTTGATTGATAATTTACAGCATACGGTTATTGATCCTGTCGTAGAATCGGGAAAAATAATCAAAGATCACGATGGTGGTGATTATCGTGATTGGAAAAACAGTAATCCTGATAAATATAAAGAATTCACTCGTTTATTGATCAACCGAGATCTGCGATCAGTCGTCGCAGAATCGGATTATTTGATTTGCCTTTGGGATGAAAGCGTATTAAAGGGAGGAGGGACACATGGGGAAGTGACAATCGCATATTTTATTGGTAAGCCTGTATATCTGGTGAATCACCTGCCTATGAGGGATTTTAGTGGATGGATCTTTTCATGTGCTACGGAAACTTTCAATTCCTTTGATGCCTTAAAGAAAGAATTGTTAAAAAGATATAAATAATGAAAATTGTTGGGCCAAAAGCTTACATACATACGGATCGATTAAAAACAAATCTGCAAAACATTCGCAGCCATGTGGGGGATAAGGCCTTGATGTGTGTTGTGAAAGCAAATGGCTATGGACATGGTGCATTATCCATCGCTAAAGTCATTTCAAACGAACCCGGCATCATATTTTGCATCTTTTCCATCGATGAGGCATTGGAATTAAGGAGAGGTGGAATTAAAAATGATATCTTGGTTTTTTCCCGGATACAGCCGGACTGGCTGGATCAGGCTCTGGATAATGATCTTTGGATCAACGTGTCGCATCAGGACGATCTCCAAGTCTTGAAGGATTACCATGATAAAACCGGATTCTGTCCCATCATGCATATCAAGTTCGATACGGGGATGACGCGTTTGGGTTTTGATGGATGGGAAGCTGAATCCGTTTTCCAGTTTTTATGCGAAAATCCGCATTTACCGGTTGAAGGCATATATTCACATTTTGCCACGGCGGATGAGGGCGACCTTTCTTATGCGGAATTCCAACTTAATCTATTCAATAAGATTATAGGAAAGGCAAATGAAGCGGGGATTGACTTTAAGTATGTTCATTGTTCGAACAGCGGTGCTGTCCTGAATCTGCCCCATTCTTATTTCAACGCTGTTCGGGTAGGTATGCTCATGTATGGCGTAGCGCCTTCAGATGAGGTTTCCATGGATGTGGAGGTCGAACCAGTCATGAGTTTTTGTGGACCGATTGTGAACGTAAGGCGTGTGAAGGCCGGAACACAGGTGAGCTATGGCGGCGTTTATACAATGCAATCGGATACGAATATTGCTGTTGTACAAATGGGATTTGCCGATGGATTCCCTCGCCCTTGGTATGAGAATGGTTATGTAAGTTATAAAGGACAGAACTATAAAATTGCCGGCCGTGCCTGTATGGATCAATTTATGGTGGATTTTGGGGATGTTGAACCGGGAGATGGGGATGAAGTTTTAATTTTTGGAAAAAAGGATGGAAATTTGATACCCGTTGAGACAATTGCTGTTGAAATCGGTACGACAACCTATGTGCTTCTAACGGCGGTTCAGGGCAGAACCGAAAGAATTATATTATAGCAAAAATGGTTTGAATTGTTTTCCGGAATTTTCCGTAAAAACAACCACTTATTATGCTGGGCTAATTTTAGTCTTTATCTGGACTGCGCACCCAGGAGCGCCGTTCCTGAATTGTTTTAATCTTTAAGTCCGCCCAGTCATTGACGATATTTATTAATTGGCTCAATTGTTTTGGATGATTGGGCAGAGCCTCTTCTAGGGTATGGATCAATTTTTCCCGTTCTTCCTGGACCTGTTCGTAGCTCATGATCTTTTCCTGAGACCAGATTTCCCGTTCCCGTCTCTGAGTTTCCCGGTTGGATTCTGCCTCGGCGGTCAAACCGGTAGTCCAGGTAATAGCAAACCCTACGATTAAAACCACTATGATAAGGATTAAATAAGTTTCCATATTCTAACCTCCATTCACCATTCTGCCCACATCCAGAGAATAGTCATAGGGCAACACGCCAACCCACCAGAAAATGACCATCGCAATCATCACCAGGATTGCAG
>CAYNPR010000140.1:0-4534 GCA_964399115.1 uncultured bacterium
AAATGAAACCAGGGTGGATTTCCATGGACAACATGACCAGCAATTAATCTTGAAATCCAATCGACATATCGAATATTTGGATCGGTTTTGCAATCATGCGGAAATGGTTTATAAAGTAAATGATTTATATCAAGAATTGGGCTTCCTTCGATTGAAATTGGACACTCTTCGTAAATCCGCTGAAGAACGTTCGAACCGATTGGATCTCATAAAATTCCAAGCCAATGAAATTGATTCGGTAAACCCCAAATTGAATGAAGATATTGAACTGAATAGGGAATTTAAAAAACTCAGTCATCTGGAAACGATCCTGTCAGCTTTGGCAACTCTTCAGGATCAACTTATGAATGGAGAGCGGTCGGTGACCGATATTTTAAATCGGAATCTCCGTTCCCTGGAACCCTTGGTTCAGTATGATGAATCGTTAAAAAGGATTATGGACCTCCTCAATACGTCCATCATCCAACTCCAGGAAGCTGGATCGGAATCATCACTGCAACTTTCCAATGCCAATTTCGATCCGGATGAATTGGCTCAGGTAGAAGAAAGGCTGCAGGACTTGGAAACTTTAAAACGAAAATATGGCGGGTCCATCGAATCCGTAATGGAAAAATGGGACCGCATTGAATTAGAACTGAAGGAAATGGCGAGCCCGGAACAGTCCGAAACCGAATTGGACCACAAGATTAAGAAGTTGGAGATAGAATTTTCCAGTCTTTCCCTTAAACTTCATCAAACCAGAAAGATAAAATCCAAATTACTATCCAAAAAAATTGAACAGGCCATGTCGGATCTGAATATGGATGGTGCTAGGTTTGAAATTCATATCCAACAACAAACCAGTGACAATGCTTTCGTTTCGTTGAATGGGGAAATGGTTGAAGAAAACCAAAACGGTATAGACATTGTGGAGTTTTTCTTATCGGCAAATCCAGGAGAAGCAGTCAAACCTTTGGCATCCATAGCTTCAGGCGGTGAAATCTCCAGGATCATGCTTGCAATCAAAACTGTTTTTCAAGACATGGATCCAGTCGGAACCCTCGTGTTCGATGAAATAGATAGTGGAATTTCAGGATTGGCAGCGGAAAAAGTGGCGGAACAATTAGTCAATCTCTCAAAATCAAAACAGGTATTTTGCGTCACTCATTTGTCCCAGATCGCTAATAAAGCAGACCACCACTTACACGTTGAAAAATCAGTTCAAAATGGCAAAACGTCCGTATCTGCCTATTTTTTAAAAGAGAATGAAAGAACACGGGTTTACAATGACCTATTTTTTGGGTCAGCCATGACAAGTGCATAATGGATAAAATTATCATAGAAGGGAAAAAGCCTCTGTCTGGATCCGTTCCAATCAGCGGTGCAAAAAATGCTGTTCTGCCCATCATGACGGCTGCTTTGATGGGTGACGGAACGTCCGTCATCACCCGCGTCCCAGATCTCAGAGATACCCGAACCATGATCCGTCTCATGGAGATGGTGGGTGCTGGATGTTCTTATGATAAAGGTCGTCTGGAAATCGATGCATCAACCGTTCATAACCCTGAAGCGCCTTACGACATGGTTAAAACCATGAGAGCATCATTCTATGTTCTGGGTCCACTGCTGGCACGGTTTGGTAAAGTTAAAGTTTCTTTGCCGGGAGGTTGTGCCTGGGGACCAAGACCTGTTGATTTTCATTTGAAAGGTTTGGAAAAGCTTGGAGCCAAGATCACCTTGGAAAGCGGCTACATTATTGCTGAGGCAAAACGGCTCCAAGGCGCTGAAATCAGTTTTGAATTTCCATCGGTGGGTGCTACAGGCAATATCGCAATGGCAGCTGCGACCGCGAAGGGAACAACCATCATCAAAAATGCGGCCAGGGAGCCGGAAATTGTTCAACTTTGTGATTATTTGAATTTCATGGGTGCAAATATTACGGGTATTGGGACAACTCGAATATCAATTGATGGTGTAGATCAACTTCATCCTTCAGATATTGAAGTTATTCCAGATAGAATTGAGGCTGGCACCTTTCTTATGGCTGGGGCCTTGATGGGGGAAATAACCGTAGAGGACGTGAATCCCAAGCAACTGGATTCGGTTTTATTAAAACTCAAAGAAACGGGATGCCAACTGTCTTATACTACCAACAGTGTGACTATCGCTCCCCCTGAAACGATTCAACCCGTAGATATGAAAACTGGAGTCTATCCTGGATTTCCAACTGATTTACAAGCACAATGGGTTGCCTTAATGACGTTATCCAATGGATCTGCAATGATCACGGATACGGTTTATCATGACAGGTTTAGCCACATACCGGAGCTTAATCGATTTGGAGCCAATATCAAGGTAGACCAAAATACGGCATTTGTCCGTGGCGTGGATCATTTGGTTGGTGCCCCGGTCATGTCCACAGATATCCGTGCCAGTGCTTCCTTAATTATCGCTGGGCTTGTGGCGAAAGGCAAAACGGAGGTGAGCCGGATATACCATATTGATCGTGGATATGAAAAGATTGAAGATAAATTTCGTTCCCTCGGTGCCGTTATCCATCGGATAAATGAATAGGGAAAAAGTGCTTTTTTTTGTGAATAATTGAAGTAATTTTTTTATTGGATAATTGTTGAGTAAAATAATATGAAGGTTATGATCATTGGCGCAGGTGAAGTTGGATTTCACGTCGCTAAAGCGCTAAGCGAAGAAAATTACGATATAACCGTTATTGATATCGATCCGGTCAAGTGCCGCCGGGCGTCAGAGCACTTGGACGTCATTGTTGTGGAAGGCAATGGCGCCACCCCAAAAATACTTAATGAAGCCAGGGTTGGCGAAGCGGATTACGTTTTATGTTTGACCCGAGTTGATGAAGTAAACCTGATCGCTTCCCAGCAAGCTCATAAGTTAGGCGCGAACAAGATTATCGCACGTTTAAGGAACCAGCAATACACGACCCAGGAATCCATCATACGTCCCGAAAAATTTGGTGTCGACGTGGTGATTCATCCCGAAAAAGCTGCTTGTGAAGAGATCATACGGTTGGTTCACCATCCCTATGCAGTTCAAGCTGTTAATTTTGAATCTGGACGGTTGACCATGTTGGGCATTCACATCAAAGGAGATTGTGAAAACTTGCAAAACAAATCCTTGGGAGAAATTTGTCGCGAAAACACGCACTTCCGGTTCGGAGTGATTGCTGTTCTGCGTGGTCAGGAAACAATCATTCCATGGGCTGAATTTAGATTCCAGGGCGGCGATGTTGGTTATTTTATTATTAAGACGAGTGACGTTGAAAACTTGCTGGGTCTTCTGGAAATGAAAGTGACGACAACGCACCGGGTGATGGTTCTTGGCGGATCAAAGATTGGTCGTTCCCTTGCGTCAGACCTACCAAGTGACACAGTCAATGTAAGACTTGTGGATTACAACCGACCAAAAGCAGGACAGATTTCCCATATTATTGAAGAGTCCATGGTGATTTATGGCGATGGTACGGATATTGAATTTCTGAAATCTGAAAATATCCAGGATGTAGATAGTTTTATTGCCGTAACTGAAAATGAAAAAACAAATTTGATTGCAGGTTTGTTGGCAAAGCACTTGGGTGCAAAACAAAGTATTATTCACGTATCTACCACGGAATATATTCCAACGATTCAAGAAATTGGAATAGGTGCTGTGATCAGTAAAAATTTGTCAACGGTGAATTCAATCCTAAAGGAATTACATACAGATATGACAGAGATTCCGGTAGTGACTTTTGATGAGATTGATGTGGATGTGATCGAGTTTCAACCGGATCCGAATAGTCTGGTGACAAAGCACATGCTAAAGGAACTAAACTTCCCGGATGACAGCATTGTTGGTGTCATCAATCATCATGGGAAAATTCGAATCGCACATGGGACGTCTCTTTTGACGGAGGATGATACTGCATTGGTTTTTGCAAAACCCAAAGCCATTAAAAAGCTCAAGAAACTTTTCTCGGCATGAGAATAAAAACCCTCCTGAATATTCTCGGGGCGCTCCTTTCAATTCTAGGCATAACAATGGTGGTGCCTATTTTTATATCTCTAGGATACGGTGAATCAGATTGGGAAGGATTCCTCATTTCTTCCATTATTTGCGTCATTGTTGGTTTCCCTACTTGGTTTATAACAAGACATAACCAATCCTTGACAAACCGGGATGGTTTTGCAATTGTAACGTTTTCATGGGTGCTTGCAGGTATCGCCGGAAGCTTTCCCTTTTATTTTTCAGGAGCCATTCCCAATGTGACGGATGCTTTTTTTGAATCCATGTCCGGTGTAACGACAACGGGTGCATCCATACTGAATAATATTGAAAGTTTGCCTCACGGCGTGCTTTATTGGCGGTCTTTTATTCAATGGATTGGCGGCATGGGAATTATTGTGTTTTATATTGCGGTCTTGCCTTTGTTGGGCGTGGGAGGTGTCCAGTTATTTAAGGCGGAGGTTCCCGGACCAGTAGCGGATAAAATTAAACCACGGGTTCGTGAAACGGCGAAAGTCCTATGGATTGTCTATGTGGG
>CAYNPR010000141.1:0-4531 GCA_964399115.1 uncultured bacterium
TTAACTGAAATTTTTGTGAGGAACTGGCCACAAAGAGTGATTGATGTTTTTTGCAATAATCGTAACTGCCGCATCATATCTTCGTTCCTGCTCGCGATAACGTTTACTGTTTGTGTCTCATCCTGTGTTTCTCCACCGGAATATACGGATGGTCTCATTGAGAATATTCCCGCAGTGGTGGATGAAACCGATTATTTTTCCATCTCCATCCTTGGCGATGATTACTCGGAAGAAAAGGAGTGGAATATTACCTTGCTCACCGATTCGTCGGACGTGATTCTGACCACCCTTGTTGTAAAAGGCCTGAATATAGGCAACTCCGATTCATCCTTTTTATTTCTTATTGATGATTCAAGTGATACCATGTTTGCCGATACTTTGTTAAGTGAGATGGTATGGGCCAGCGAAGATATAGTTTCCGCAGTTGGCTCTCCCAAAAAAGTAAAATTCTTTGGTGATAATTTCACGGGAAGGCTGGAATACCAGATCATAAAAAATCCTGATAATTAATAGCCTCATATCCACGTTAACTCGTTGTTTCAAACGACTAGGTGCGAATAATAATTTATATAGTGGAAAGGAGAAGTGAAAACGCTTCCCCTTTGTTTATTCCTCCCAGGCAGAGCAGAGAAATTCCTTGTAATCGCAATATTGACAATTAAAGGCACTCTTTTTTGTTTCAAATGATCCGGAACGGATCCCTTCAGCGACAACTCTGATTTTATCTCGGTATGCTTCTATTTCTTCATCCAAAAATTCATGGCTTGATAGAGGATCATCTCCAAAGCGAAGAAAGTGAAGGCTGGCTTCACCCGGTTTGCCGCTAATGCCCTGAACAGCATCGTTCAATAAGGCTTCCGTATACAACGCCATCTGGATATTGTTATTGGCTTTCTCTTTTTTCCGGCTGGTTTTGTAATCTACAATTCCAAGTGTTTCACCATGATCATCAATGCGGTCAATTTTACCGGAAATTTTTACGTTTACGTTATCCATGGTGTAGGAGAATTCCTTTTCCCTTCCAACAACCGTAGGCGGATTTTCCTGCATGTACTTGAAATAATCCGACAATAACTCTTTGCCCTGTTTTCGAAATTCTTCTCCCCGCTGGCGGTATTCGAAGGAATCTTCCCGCCAATGTTTTTCCAACAGATTAAACAACGACTGTTCGGTTTGGTTTTCAGATTCCAACCCGTGGAATTCTTCTAAAATGCTATGCATAATTGAACCGAACTCACCGGTAGCCCGTGTTTTTCTCTCGGGAACTTTATCGATGTATTTGAGTCTGTATTTCAATGGACAGGAATTATACGTATCAATTTTAGTGGAAGAAAGGTGGAGAGTGGAACTGTCTGGTGTCGAAGGCTCTATGTTGTCAGGATCCTGTCCGTTGCTTTGTTCCATTTCGGCTAGAATTTGCCGTGCATTATCCAATTGATTGGCGGCGATCTCCCGGTTCAGATCTGCCAATAATCGCTGGCGCCTTTCACTCAAGGAAACTGTTTCCATTTCTGGTGTATTCATGGTTTTGATCTCCATGGGTTGGGGGTTTATGTTTTCCAATTCTTGGGTGAATATGGATTGTCTTTTTGTCGGTCCGAATAAATAAAGACGTTTCTCCGCCCGGGTGATGCCAACATAAAATACGCGTCTTTCTTCCCGTTGGTGAAGTTCACGAAAACTGGTGTTCGCATCTTGTTCCCACGCCATCCATGAAGTAGGCAAACGGTCGATGGTTGGGTGTTTTTTCACGCTGGAAGGGAAACTGCCGCTATAAAGAAATGGCATGATCACGACCGGAAACTGCAGCCCTTTGCTTTGGTGGATTGTCATGACTTGTACCGAAAGATTTCTATTTTCGAGTTCCGGTTGTGCGGCATTTTGATTGGAAGCCAGAGCCATCACTTCCATGAATTGGAGCCAATTTCCTAATTCAGCATCGGGGTCTTTATTTACAAATTGTTCAGCGAGATTCAGAATCTCTCCCGCATTGGCCAGGCTTAACCTTTGGGCATACCTGTATTCATTTCGAATATCTTTAACCAATCGCGAGTCCTTTAAGATGGTTAGGATGTGCCAGACCATCTCGTCCGCTTTCATTTTTTTATCCAGGGATTTCTGCAGGGCTGTGACCGAATCCATGATGGAAGAAATTTCAGCAGATTCATTATTATTCTTGATTAAATCATCCAGTTTTTCATCAAGGGTTGTTCTGTCCATTTTTTGAAAAAACGTACTTGCCCATGTTTCTCCCAACCTTTCCCTTAAGATCCGAAACAAAGCGATGTCAGCGTGATCATCCTTGCAAATGAGATGTCCCCATGCCAGCACGTCTTTTACGATGGGAACGTCAAAAAATTTCTCGATGTGTACGTCAACGGGTATGGCCGAATTTTGCATGGTATTGGCTGCATCGGTCACATTGCCCCATCCGCGACATATTACAGTAATATCACCATAAAGAGCATATCCATTATTGACCAATGAATGAATCAATACGGGTAAGACATTCAGAGTTTCCTTTTTATCGGCTTGGATCCATTTGGGCTTTGGGCCTGACTGAGAATTTTGGGGAAGGCATTTCAGTATTTTGGGTGTACGGTCCGGGTTCTGACTGATGGTCGAATTTGCAAGGTCAAGAATTTCTTGGGTGGAGCGCCTGTTTTCCACCAAGGGGACTTCGGCATAGTTTGGGTGTGAATTATAACGGTTTCTGAAGTCGGCAATATTGTAATAGTTTGCTCCACGAAAAGAATAAATGCATTGGTCTTCATCGCCAACAACGGTAATGCTGGGATTGTTTTCTGCGATCAAATTCACAATTTTATTCAGGGCAAAGTTATTGTCCTGATACTCGTCGATGAAAATATGCCGGTATTCTTGCCGCACTTGATTCAGGACAGATTTATTGGTTTTCAATACTTCATGGCAATCCAAGATCATATCACCAAAATCCAGAGCGTGATTGTTCGCTTTTTCTATTTGGAAAAAGGAGTAAGCTTTCACCAAATCCTGCAGTTGAAATGCTACATCGTCAAACCGGGTATTTTTATCATGAATTCCGGGAAAATTACGGACAAACCATTCTTGTGAATTCTCCATCTCTTTCAATTTGGATTCCAATTCGGCAGGAGAAAGCAGTTCATCGCTAACCCGATTGAAAAAGGGGATGAAGGATTCACGGATCGCCTTTACGGGGTTATCGGCAAAAGACCTGGACTGGATGAAGTCCATTTCATCAAAGTGGTTAATGAGGAAATAGAGGATATCACTTTCCTGCCAGAGGACGTCATTTATGCGTTTTTCAGGGCCATAGCGGCGTAAAATGGAATGACAAAAACTATGGAAGGTACCCACGAAAATGGATTCCGCTTTTTCACCAAGAATATCTCGAATCGTTTCCGATGCTTCTGCAGTTGCTTTTTCGGTGAACGTAAGCAAAAGCACGTGTTCAGGATTAATTTGATTGGTAGAAATGAGATGTCGGATTCGATGCAGAAGGGTGAACGTTTTCCCGGTTCCGGCACCAGCCAAGATCATCAATGGACCAGGAGGGAGTGTGATCGCTGTCTGTTGTTTCTGGTTTGGGGTCAGTGCGTTATATGGTTCCGCCATAAAGTATATTTATATTGAAAATGGATTAATAAAAGATAAGCAGGATTTTCTCCTGTTTGAAATATGAATGAGATAAATAGTTCAATATATTGTTTTTAATAGAAATAAGAAAAAATTACAATTTTGGGGCAACCTAAAAAAAGTTGCACAGGATGAGCTTCCAGGTTGGGGAGTCTATCTTGGTGGCGGTCTTGGAAGTGTGTCTATGGAAGATGCAGAAGGTGTAACCATTGGGTTTGAGCCTGCTTTACCATTTATTGGTGTTACCAAAGGCGTGATGCTTGGTGTGCCTCTAGTCGTTAGCGCAGGTATTGGAAAAAGAGCCTATAACATGGAAATGGATTTTATGGGCGTGACAATGAAGACAGGTGCATCATTTAATTACATAGATATAGCTGCTTATATGCCATATCCAGTAGGACCAGGCTTTGCACAGGTTGGATTTCTTCTTGGTAATCCTCTTAATACAGGAACAATGACTCTAGATATCGATGGAGAAACAGAATCAGAAGATATGAAAGACCTGGATATGGATCCTGATTATGGCTTGGTACTTGCTTATGGCTATCCAGTTAATGAGAAAATTAACGTCAATGCAGGATACTATCTTGGTCTAGCTGACCATGGTGAAGAAGGAAGTTCTATGAAGTTCAATGGGCTTTTCCTGTTCTTAGGATATAATTTCTAAATTAATATCTTAATTTCATAAAAAAGCCCCGGGAACGGGGCTTTTTTTATAGTATATATTTTCTGGCATTATGTCATTAAACCTGATTTAGGCTATCTATAAACCGTCAATGGCATTTTGATTCATCTATAGTTTGAAGAAACAATTATTATTTTTTAACCTCTGGCCGTAACCTGCGTCCTATAGTGCGTAATGTCATGCAAAACGACCATGAACTCATCAGAGAAT